>CAYFMH010000001.1:0-42481 GCA_964344165.1 uncultured Candidatus Peribacteria bacterium
CGATCATCACCTGGTACATGGATTTGGCCCAGGGGTATTTGACCGCATCGAGATTAAAAAGCCCCGTCACGTTCCCCTTGATAATAGTACGATGAGCGACAGTGTCGTCTCCAGCCGCGTTAAAGATTTGGTTTTGTTTCATGGATATTTAGTTGTTAGTTTATAGTTCTTAGTTTTTAGTGAAGATTTATGTGGTATCTTCGGACCATTTTTCCTTCCACTTCGATTGTATCCTGGAGGATTCCTCTATTATTTTCGATGATTTTTATGGAAGGAATGTTGTCATCATCACAGGTGATGAGGGCTTCTTTGATTCCAATTTCTCTGGCTTTTGGAAGAGTAAGTTTTAAGATTTTTGTCCCATATGATTTACCTCTTTCACTTGCTCGAATTGCGTACCCAATGTGTCCTCCAATTTTTTTTAATTTGTCTGTTAGTCTGTGCCGAATGTTTACATGTCCGATGAACCTATCTCCATCCATCAACCAATAAGTGGTGGCCGGAACCCAATTTGCTGGAAGATCAACTCCTTTTTCATGATTTAACGCTCTATTGATAGCTTCTTTAGTATTGTCTATTGCTTTTCCGCCTACATTCCAGAATCCTCCTATCCCTTCATTTTCAAACTCCTTCAATGCTTCTCGAAAGCTTTTTTCATATTGCAGCGTTGGTTTGATTAGTTTCATTTTTTTAGTTTTTAATTAACCAGGTCGATCCAATATCTACAAATAGGGATTCCATTTAATTCAGCTGGTCCCTCATAAATCCCACCATTTTGTTCTATTATTTTTCGTGAGGCGACGTTGTCTTCGTCACAAGTAATGAGGACTTTTTTTATACCTAGTTCTTTTGCTTTTGGAAGTGATAATTCCAAAATTTTTTTACCATAACCTTTTTGGCGCATACTTGGTCGTATGTAGTATCCAATGTTTCCTCCTTCTTTTTTTTGTTGGATGATTATTATTGTTCCCACAAATTCATCCTCGTCCATGAGCCAATAAGTAGAAGCAGATGCCCAGTTTTTAGGAAGATCGATTCCCTTTTCATATTTTTGTGAAGTGTGAATATATGATTTAATATCATCGATAGCTTTTTTCCCAATATCCCAAAATCCTTTTGCATCTTCTGCCTCAAATTCTTCAAGCCCCTCCCGAAAGCTTTCTTCATATTGCAATGTTGGTTTAATCAGTTTCATTTTTTAGTTTTTAGTCATTCCGGCTTGCCCGGAATCAGATGTGGGCTGTATCTGATTTGTTTCTTTGACCAGATCCTGGACAAGCCAGGATGACGATAGGGAATTACCCACTACAGCTTGCACAATCCTCCTTAACCTCCCCACTCATACTTCGCACATAATACACGGTCTTGATCTTGGCCTTCCACGACTTGATGTAGTAGTTGTACAGATCCACCGGAGCGGTCTTGGACGGATTGATCATCCACTCAAACGAAATCGATTGGTCGATCCATTTGTAGATCACACCGATCATGTCGATTACATCGTTCATGTCGAGGTTGATGTATTCTTTGTAGAGCCAGAAGTTCTCCTGTGAGAGATTTGGGGCTACGGTGACCGTCGGAGCAATTACGTTGGTCTCGACGAAGAATTTTTTATAAACCGGGAGCAGTCCTGCAGTTGTCCCGACTACTCCGGCTGTACTCGTATTCGGAGCGGGAGACATGTGGTAGGCAAACCGAAGACCGTCTTTTTTGATATTCTTGATAAGTGTCTCCCAAGCCTTTGGATTCTTGGCATTTTTGGCATACCACTTCGCATCTCGACCAAATATTTCCCCTTTTTCCCAATCACTCCCCTTGAAGAATTCATATTGCCCTCGTTCTACCGCCAATTCATTCGACGCCTCGAGCGTGGCCAGGGCGTATTTTTCAAATAATTCATCGACGTGTTCTCGGGCGTCGGCCTTGTCATACGCGTATCCATTGCAGGCGAGATATTCAGCCAATCCCATAAATCCCAGTCCCACACTTCGGTATTTTTTAGCCGTTCGTTCGGCTTCTCTGATCGGGTAAAAATTCAGCGTGATCACGTTGTCCAGGACTCGCATGGCGATAGGGAAGACGGACTTGATATCTGCATCTGAGTGCACCTTGGCCATATTGATCGAGGCGAGATTACAGACGACCGTATCTCCGGCTTTGTATTTGATCTGGATTTCTCCGTTTTCATCCACTTCTTCGAGAAATTTAGACTCAGACGTGTTCTGACAGATCTCAGTACAGAGCTGTGTGGAGTAGACGTTCCCCACGTGTTTGTTGGGATTGGCCGCATTGACCGTGTCTCGAAAAAAGAAGTACGGCATTCCGGTTTCTACTGTCGTTTTTAGTGCTTCTTTCATCAGATCTTTGGCCTTCACTTTTTCTTTGAGCTCAATCTTGGGATCCTTTTCACATTTTTCATAGAACTTATCGAAATCCTCGTTAAAAAGATCTTCCATTCTTTTTCCAGTGACAGATCTGACTTCATGCGGGTCAAAAAGGGTCCATTCTTCATCATTTTCTACTCGTTTCATAAAAAGATCCGGAACCGATATCGCCGGAAACACATCAAACGCTTTTGATCGGATATCTCCGGTCTCGGTCTGTAAATTAAGGAAGTCATGAATGTCCCGATGCCAAATGTCCAAAGTTGGCGAAATAGCTCCGAGACGAGATCCGAGCTGGTTTACCGCACAGGCGGTATCGTTGATTACTCGGGTCCATGGGATTACCCCTCCAGAGGAGTTTTTTACTTTTCGGATGGAGGCTCCCTTGCTTCGGATGTGTCCGAGGTACACGCCCACACCCCCTCCAAACTTGGAAATCTGAGCCATATTTTCGATGTTGTGGTAGATGGACCGAAGGTCATCGTCGACATTGAGCTTGAAGCAGCTTGAGAGTTGGTGAAAGTTGGTTCGGGCATTGAGCAGAGTTGGTGTTGGGAGGCTCAATTTTTGGTTGGATGTCACGTCATAGATCTGTTTGGCCACTTCCAATCTTTTGGCTTTCGGCTCCGGAATCGCAAGGAAAAGGGCCACACTCATATACATTTCCTGTGGCAATTCCTTCACCACCTTGTTTGGGTTGAGCAGGTACCGCTTGTCGAAAGAAAGATGCGTCGAATACACGTACGTGAAATCCCGAGTGCCATCGATGTATTTGCCCGCTTCCAGGATGTCTTTTTCTGAGTAGTGTTTATAAAAATCTTTGTAGTACAGGTTGTTTTTGATGTAGTCATCGAAGAGCGATTGATAGCTTTTGGCGGTGTATAGGTCCGACGATTTCATCTTTCGGTTTCGGCAGGCCTGGCTATAAAAATCCATCGCATAGAGCCGCCCGGCGACGTTTTGCCAGCTGACATTCTCCACCGTGATGAGATCGAGACAGGCTTTTCTCAGCCCCTTCATGATGTCGGCTGAATCCATCCCATCGATGATGGAATTTTTAAAAATCTCATAACATTCTTCAAATTTACATTGCTTTTCATAGCCTTCGGCTGCTCGAGCAAACACTTTTTTGATTTTTGGGAGGGAAAAAACTTCTTTTTTCCCATTTGATTTGGTAACTTTGAGGAGATTTTTATCAATTTTTTCTAATTCTTTGATCCGCTTCTCTGCTCGGATACGAGCGTGATCGGCTCGGTAGAGAATGTAGCTTTTGGCGATTTCGTAGTTGCCGGATTCAACAAGTTTTTGTTCGACGAGATCTTGGATTTCTTCCACGGTGGGGATTCGCTTGTCATCTTCAAATCGCCAATTGAGCTCCTCGACCACTTCTTCGGTTACCAGGCCAGGCACGTGCTGAACCAGGAGGAAATTCGGTTTTCCCACCGTCGCTTCAGCGGCTTTTTTGATCGCACTTTTGATGCATTCCTGATCGAAGGCCGCAATATCACCATTTCGTTTCCGGATTTGTTTAACCGTCATATTTTTTTGTTTAAAGGATAATTTTTCTTAAATTTTTAATTTTTGTAATTTTTAATTTTTAAATAATTTTTTAAGCATTAATTTTTAAACTTTTATTTTAATTTTGATGTTTTAAGCATTAAAAATTTAGATTTATTTAAAAATTTAAAATTGGAAATTAAAAATTTTCTCAGATACTATATTTCGTAGGGCAGATTATGATAACCTACTAGATATTGTGACGTCAAGAAAATTAAATAGACAGATTCTGGAAAAATGAAAATAGATAACATTGCTTGACAAAAAATATTTTTTATGATAAAAGTGAATTGTTATTATTTTTTAATTCAATTAAAGATGACTGAATTTGGAGAAACGGCTTCAGAAACTGGTGTTAAAAGTGCAGAGGAACTAGCTCGTGAAATGAAATTGAGTATTTTGGAGTTTGTAGGAAAAATTTTAGTTCAGATTTTTTCTCGGGATTGTCGAGAAAGAGTGAAAGGGGTTTTGGTAGGAGGAGTTCTTTCTTTAAGTGCTACTGGACGTGAAGAAGCGGCAGAATCCTTATCTCTTTTAGGAAAAGATTTACTTAAAAAAATGCCTGCGGATTGTGGGGAAAAGCTCAGAAATATGTTAGTGGGGTTAGCAATGCAAATTAGCCAGCCAACTTGGACAGAAACAATATTAGAAGCTACAAGGTCACGAGAAATTCCAGGAGGGACAATGCATCAAGAAGCTAGGGTTTAATCAATTCCCCAAATGCGAAGCACAAAGTCCCAATTTCCCCCGTACCTTCGCTAATTTTTCATTCGCCATTTCACTGGCCGTGAGGGCTCCTTTCCAGAGAATTTCTCCGACCATTTTTGGATCTTTTTCGAGTTGAGATCTTCTTTCTCGTGCCGGTGCGAAGTAATCCCACACTAACTCAAAAAGCTGTTTCTTGGCATCTCCGTATCCGATGTCCCCGTTTTTGTAGCTCGCACGGAGATCTTCTAGATTTGGGTTTTCAAACAGTTCATGAAACTGAAATACGAGACAATTATCCGGATCGAGCGGTTCTCCCAGATCTTTGGAATCCGTCTTGATCGACATGATTTGTTTTTTCATTGTGGATTCATCTGCAAAAATCTCCACGGTATTTCCATAACTTTTGGACATTTTTTGCCCGTCAAGCCCTGGGACTGTCTGAACTTCCTCGGAAATTTGTGGTTCTGGCAGGACAAAAGTCTCTCCGTACTCATGATTAAACTTCTGAGCGATATCTCGTGCCATTTCTACGTGCTGTTTCTGATCTTTTCCGACCGGAATCACCTCCGCATCGTAGAGAAGAATGTCCGCTGCCATCAACACTGGATAGGTAAAAAGCCCCGCATTCGCTTCCAACTCTCGGGCCTTTTTGTCTTTGAAAGAATGGGCTCGCTCCAGCGGTCCCATCGGCGTGAAACAAAGTTTAAATACTGATCTTCTTTCCTAATCAGCCTTAAAAGCGGAATAAACATAGCTCTGATCCGCCCCAGAAAGAAATGCATGATACAGGGCAAAAAGAAGCGAGCTAAAAACTAACGCAATCCAGTATCCATAAAAAGCCGCCATTACGTAGGAGCAAAAGGCACAAAAAAGAGTCATGTAGTCCACAATTATGCTTTTTTTGTATCCGAACTTATCCGCAAATATGCCTGTGGGAATTTCAAAGGCAAAAAGCAGAGAGGCACTAATGATATGAAAGAGAGAAATCTGAAAATCATCCATTCCAATAAATTTGAAATAGATGACTGATAACAGCATCCCCAACCAGAAACTTTTGATGATTTCAGCTAGTTGGTAGAGATTGAGAGATGCTCTGTATTTCATAAATCAATTATTGCTAAGAATATTTTACAAAAAATACCTAAAAATACACCCGACAAAAATCGAAATTCCTTAATCAGCTCTATGAGTAACAAAAATGCTAAAACAAAAAAAACAGGAAAAAATATAGCGATTTTCCGCGTGGATCAAAATTTTACCAACCCTGATGGTTATAAGGAAAAACGACGCTTTAGCGTCACAAATTCCTAAGTGACCTGCCAGGCGAAGTTTGCGTTCAAACGAGGGAAATCCGTCTTCTCTACGCTATGCCGGACAGGCTTCTTATTCCAAATTTATACCAAAAAAACCGCGAACAAACTCTTAAAGGTTTGAGAGCGAGACGAAGAAATAACGGAATATTGAAGTAGCCCGAAAACCTTCGGGATACGGAAATTGAAGTTATTTCTGAGGATGGTACCCCCGCTAAGAATCGAACTTAGATCTTAGGCTTAGAAGGCCTCTGCTCTATCCATTGAGCTACGGGGGCGGTCGTCGTTAGACGACTACTTGCATTCCATTTTGCTTTGCAAAAATTTCATGCATTTCGTCGTCACCCTGTCCGCCATCCCGAGTACTCGGGAACGACGGCGGATCCTCTCAGAATTTCATCTGTTCAAAAGTTTAACTTTGTAGATAAAATTCTGGATTTTTTAAAAGATCTAGCTTCGTAA
Source organism: uncultured Candidatus Peribacteria bacterium (assembly GCA_964344165.1). Lineage (GTDB taxonomy): Bacteria > Patescibacteriota > Gracilibacteria > UBA4473 > UBA4473 > CAYFMH01. The sequence goes on from CAYFMH010000001.1 coordinate 6,422, forward strand.
TCCCTCTTAGATCCTAAGGATTATAGCAGAAAAAACAGTAAATGAAAAGTGAAATTATTTCTTTCTTATAAAGAATTCTCAAATTTTAAAAGTAAAAAAGTTTTTTACCACTTCATCTTTTTCGTCTTCCCAAATCCACTGGATTCTTTCTTTTCTTCTTTCATTTTTTCTTTTGGCTTGGAGCTGACAAGCGCGTTATTGTGCCGTTCTCTTTCTTGGAGGATCGCTGTTAATTCCCCCTCGAGAGCTTGGAGAGAAGGGAGAAGATAAGTTTTTCCATCATGGATTTGTGCGACAATTTTTTTGAGGCCATTTGCTACGAGTTTTTTGGGGAGGGGGGTGAGATTTGGTCGGGCAAATTTGGCTTGGCGGACGTAGATCCCGATACCAGGTTCTGACTCTTGTTCTGGGACGAGGCTGAGTCGAGGAGTTGGTAATTTTGTTTCATTAAAAAAGCTTCTCAGCTGATCTTTTTCCACCATGAATTTCAAAAAATTCCAAGCGGTCTTTTGATTTTTTGTAGTTCGAGGGACGGCTAGAGCTTTGACATGAGCGACAACCTCTCGAGTATGAGAGCTGTCTGGATCTTCAATTTGCGGGAGGAAGGCGACTCGGATCGAATCTTTTGGCACTACTCTTTCTCCAAATTTTCGTCGTTTTTCTGCCAATTCGTCGATCCGTTTGAGGTCTCCAGAAAATCCAAAAACCATCGAAGTTTTTCCCTGGACGAAGGTGGTTAGATCTTTGTGAGCAGAAAAAGGATCGGCCATATGTTCGTTCCAGGAGTAATTTTTAAATTTTTCGTTGGCAAAGCTGGAGAAATATTTAAGCGCCTCGGTGGCAAAGTTTTCTCTTTTTCCCAGGCGGGAAATCCCAGTACTTCTGGCGATAGTAGAGCTTTTTCCACTGGCAGAAAAGAAATGTACCCCCATTTGCACCATAATGTTTTCTAATGCTGAAAAAGCGTATCGAATATTGTCCATCCGACCGATGGCTCCTCCCGAGATGGTAAATCTTTCAAACGAATTATCTTTTCGATTGAGCGTGGTGACGTCTGTCCGAAATCCTTCCCAGGTATCTGATGGATGATTTCGGTCCGAGAGAGCGTTGACCATATGATCTTCATTGAAGATCAGGGCTAGTGAGTCGATTCCCAGCGGCATTCCCCAGACTTTATTATTATTTACAAGGGCGTCTGTAGCCCCTCTGACAAATGTATCAGTGAATTTTTGTGCGGTAAAATGTTCATCTTTTTCTCCGAGGGAGATGAGTTTGGCTCGATTGCGGGCGATCCAGTTTCCGCTCGTATAGACCACATCCGGTCCTTTGCCTTCGGCCATTTTGTCCACCAGGAATTCTTGCAGTTCTTTTTCTGAACTAAATCCCACCACCTTGAGTGAGAGGAGGGGATTTTTCATACGAGAAACAAACTCTCTTCCCTGGGCCGCGATGACATCTGCTTCTGGTCCGCTGACGGCCCAGACTTGGAGTGATATTTTTTTTGCGGCTTCACCGGTTTTTTGTTTTGATTCACAGCCTGTGAGTGTGAGACACAGGGTGCTGATCAGCAGAATTGCCAGGATTTTTTTCATGTTTATTTTTTCAATTAGTTATTAGAACTTAGTTTTTAGTTTTTTGTCGCTCATTTTTCAATTTTTTATTCTTAAAAAACTTTTGTGCTCTTTTTTGAAACCGTTTTGTGATCATTACACTCATATCCGAACCATATAAAAATAAAATGAAAAATTCAACTTGACAAATTAATTTTTTTTTGTATATTGTTATCGTTTTTATAAATCATTTGTTCTTTTACATTTCAAAACTTAACGAAGAGCCATTTGGGTTCACGATGCGTTTGGTTTTCCGACTGGAATAATCGAGCGCTCATATGGAGTCAGAAATTCGTTGTCATCCTGAGCTTAAATTACTTTAAAATTGCGAAGGATCTTATTGCCCTAATAGTTGGTTCAAAAGATTCTTCGTCGTTCCTCCTCAGAATGACAATAGAATTTAGAACCCAGGTTCCCTCTTCGTTAAACTGATGGACCTTTTGGGTTATTGGTTGCGACCGTTTTGGAGATGACGCGCTTTGTCTCTGGGATGGTCGTAATCAATTCTAATTCTGGATTCGAAAGGAATCAAACCATGAAGACCATCACTCGCATCATCGCCGTCGCCCTGTTTGTCGTCGCCATCGCCGGATTTTCCGGGGCGGCTTCGGCCTGTGGGAATGGTGGGGAAACTCCCAAGGAAAATCTTGTCCAGGAATATTGGGAAATTCAAGTTCTTGGAAAAGGAGGAGGGTACTCTTGCCCCCACAAAAGTTGGGACAACGAGTATGTGACGTTCACGGCGCCTTGGGACATTCCCGAAGAGGTTATCCGGCAGATTCAGGAATCTTCCTTCGGGAAGGAAATGAGTCGGCCGACCATCATCTTCTGGATCAAGCCCCGGAATGGAGCGGACAGGGGAAAAATCAAAGAAAAGTTTCTCCAGGACGCCAGTTGGGACGCCGTCGGGGATGTCGACATGCTTTCCGGTGTTCCGGAATTCATCATGTGGGCCAACTAGGGGAACTGACTCCAACACGCCGTCCCCGCACCAGTATCTGGTGCGGGGCGGTTTCCTATATCCGGAAATATTGAAGGTGATAATTTATATCATTACCGAGTACAAAACTGAGTACAAATGTGTAGTTTTCTATGCGGCGAAGTTGGGAAACATCGCTTCCCTTTTTATAATAAAATTGGTTACCGATGACAATTATCCTCGCAGTTCTCACAATCCACGATTTCTCCTAATTTTCCCACCCGGTGACAGCAGGATTTTGAGCCACAGCCATGAGATTGTCCCACGGCGGACTCGGGGAATGGGAGGATGTTTACACTTTTGCAGTTTAGACAAGCAAATTCTTGCACAATCTCATCATATATTTCTTCTTCAAACCGGGATTCACAGTCCAAGCAGAGGAATTTTTTGACTTCTGGGGTGGAGTGGATAGGTAACATAGATTCAATTATCAATTAGGAATCTTCAATCTTCAATGAATGAAAAAATTACAAATTACAAATGCCAAATTCCAAACAAAGCGGTTAATTTCCTCGGTGCTGCATGTGGACTTCGAGGGTGTCGATTTCTCTTCCGGGCATAGCGGATCCGAGGTTTTCTGAGACTTCGGAGAGTTTTCTTGAATCCTTGAAGTAGGTGACGGCTTGAACGATAGCTTTTGCTGTTTTTTTTGGGTTTTCAGATTTGAAGATTCCAGATCCAACAAAAACTCCTTCTGCTCCCAACTGCATCATGAGTGCGGCATCAGCGGGAGTCGCGACGCCTCCAGCGGAGAAATTTACGACTGGGAGAGACTTTAGTTTTTGTGCTTCCTGGAGCAGTTCGATCGGCACTCTGACTTCCAAAGCAAAGTTTGAAATCGATTTTTTATCCATTTCAATAATTTTCTTAATCCCAGAATGGATGGCTCGCATATGTCGGACGGCTTCTATGATGTTCCCCGTTCCGGCTTCTCCTTTGGTTCGAATCATGCAGGCTCCTTCAGCCACTCTGCGGAGAGCTTCTCCAATATTTCTGGCTCCACAGACAAAAGGAACTTTGAAGTTTGTTTTATCAATGTGAAATTCATCATCGGCCGGAGTAAGTACTTCTGATTCATCGATAAAATCTACCTCCAGGGCCTCTAAAATTTGTGCTTCTACAAAATGTCCAATTCTTACTTTTGCCATAACTGGGATGCTCACCGCTTCTTGGATTTCTCTTATCATTTTTGGATCACTCATTCGAGCGACTCCGCCATCTTTCCTAATATCTGCCGGAACTCTTTCGAGTGCCATGACAGCACAGGCCCCTGCTTCTTCTGCAATTTTTGCTTCTTCTGGGGTGACGACGTCCATAATTACACCGCCTTTGAGCATGCGAGCGAGATCTTTTCCGAGTTTTTGTGTATTGTTCATGAGAATTTTTCTAAGAAATATTTGTGAACAAGTACAGAATCACTTAATTCTGGGTGGAAAGTAGATATCAGAATCTGGTCGTTTCTGCAAATTATTGGAGAGGAATTGTGGGTTCCAAGAACTTTAACTTCTCTTTCTACCTTTTTGATGATGGGGGCTCGGATAAATATGGCCTCTATTTCATCCTTTAGTTCTGGTAAAAAAATAGATTCGATAAAGGAATGAATTTGTTTGCCGTAGGCATTTCTCTCAATTTCGATATCGATTAAGTTGAGGCAATAGGGGGATCCTTTTTTCGCCAGCAAAATAGCCCCAGCACAGGTGCCCCAGATATTTAATTGGTTGTTGGCGTATTTTTTTTGAATTGCTTGGTCCAGTCCAGAAGATTGGAGAAATTGTCCGATTACTGAGCTTTCTCCGCCTGGGATAACCAAATGAGTGATGCCTTCTAGATCGGATTTTTGTTTGATCCATTTTACTTGTATCTCTAACTCGTTAAATTTTTTTTTATGTTCTCCCACTCCGCCCTGAAAAGCCAGGATGCCTAATTTTTTTTTCATCTGAGTGGAATGATATTTTTAAAATTGAATTGGCCAACTTATTTTAATAAACCTTCACAGTTGCCAACAAGTAATTGCCGTAAAAATGCTCTGGAAAGTCTTATTGACTGCAAAGTATAATCTTCGCATTGGAGCGGCTTTTCCTCCCGAGTCCTCGGGATGAAGCCGCATAAAATAAATTTCGTAGAATGTTCTGTTTTTATGTGTGATGAATTATTATTTTTTCTTATCGATAAATTTAGTGATTTTTTCGACAATGAGTGGCACCATTTTTTCATAATCTTCTGGAGCGTAGGTGCCTCCGATTGTGAGTCGAGCTGAAGTCCGAGCGAGTTCTGAGTTGGATTCTGTCTGGAAAAAATTTGATCCTGGAGTCATGGCGATAAGTTCTTGTTCTGTGAGGGAGAAGCAAATCTCATCCATATTTATCCCTTCAGGGAGCTTGGTGACGTAGAGCATCGGGTAGAGTGCTCCTGCCGGTGGGACGATTTTGATTTCATAAGGATTATGGGGGACTTTTTCCATTCCTGTTTTTATTCCAGCGATTCGATCTCGGGCATTTTGGTTTCGATATTCGAAGAATGCAGTGATTTCTTCAGAAGTTTGTTTCCAGAAGGCGTCCTGCATAACGATGGCCAATCGATTTGGTTCTATAGAATCGTCGAAATCTTGCATTAAATGGAAGATTTTCATATCCATTATCTCCGCCACGGCGGATCGAGACCCTGGTTCCATATTGGTCTTTGAGAAGGCTTGGATGAGGGAGATTTTTTTGAGATCATCACCTTTGTATCCCAATTCTTCGGCAATTTGAATCATGGATTTTTGAGAACCCATTTCATACCCTTCACTATAATCCATGTCTCTGTAGGCATTGTTTTCGATGATGAGGACTCCCTTTTTCATCGCCCAGTGAATGATTTTTTCTTTTTCTTTAATAGGGATTCTCTGTCCGGTAGCATTGTTTGGATCATTGATGATGATGGCATCCCAGTTTTCTGTTTCTGCTTGTTCAATCAAAGACTCAGCGGGAAAAGTGAATGTTCCGTCTTTGTTTTCTTTATTAGGAGCCATGCAAACATCATCGTAGATATTGTCATAAGTCCAAGCTCCATCCCAAGTTCCCACTTTCATTTTTCGTCCATTGATTTGTTCCCAGGCGGCTCGATGGAGGGTCATTCCATTTCGGGCAGAACCATTGACCCACATAGTTTGTTTTGTTTCCATCTCAAAGTATTCGGCGATATTTTCTTCTAATCTTGCTCTAGTTTCTTTGATATCAATTTCTTTGAGAGCTTCGAGGATTTCTGGATGATTAATGAGTTCAGTCTCTGGGACAGAGGGGGTTCCCTGAAATCTGGTGTGAAGCGTTTGAATCAGTTTTACGAGGCGAGGATTTCCCTGCAAAAAGGCCAGAGAAGTTCCTTCGTAGGTTCCATCTATTTCTGCGGCACTTGAAATACGAAGGATATTTTCCGAAAGGCCTTCTTCTTCAGCGACTTTGGCAAAGGAGTATTTATATTCGTCTCCATTGATTTCGACTAAAATAATGTTATGCTCTCTTACTAGTGATAGAAAATAATCTTTTTCTTTTAGGGAAATTTCGTTGGGGATAATTAATGTCCTTATTTCTTTTTTCCCTACCAAAAGATCGATGTGTTTTTTCTTTTTTTGAAAAGTGTTAAATAATTCAGGGTCCAATCCTAAAAATTCAAAGTCAATATGTTGAACAGGTTCATCCCAAAAAAACACACCATTTTTATCATCTTTTTCAATTTTTCGTACCGCTTCGAGGGCCAATTGGAGCCCCATTGTTTTTCCTCCATTGATGAGGTTTGTAGAGCCCGGTTCAAAATCTTCTTCGCTTCTTCCATCAGCTAAAAATAGTTTTTTTCTTACTGCAGGATCCCCTCCGGCTGGTGCATAGGCAGCAGCCTTCATTCTGATAGCGTGAAGTGTTTCTAGATGTGGACGTAGTGCTTCTGGAAGGTGTCTTTCGAGTGCCGTTTCAAATTTTTCTTTAAACAGTGGTCCTGATTGACCATTTCCGATGGCGAGGTTGTAGGCAATTTTTTCTAATAATTTAACTTCTCTCTCTGTGAGTTCAGCCTCCTCGGCTTGTTTTTCTTCGGCCTTCTTTTTTTCAGCCTGTGCTTTTCGGAGTGCGGCCAGGATCAAAAAGATTGCTGATGGGGTTTCACTAGGGATAAAACCAGCGATTTCTGGCATGTAGCCGAGCGTTTTTTCTACAAATTCTTGGTATTTAGCTTGAAGATCTTCAGCAGGGATTGGATTTTCTGGGGCTTCTTCCAATCCTAATAATTCTAATAATTCTGTTCTGAGATCGCCAGATAGAGTTTCAAATGTTTCAGGTCGAGTGGAGCAAAAAGTGGTCATGGTTAAAATAATTTAGGAAATAAAAACCGCCCCCTTCTTAAATTGGATTTGACCGAAAGTCAAATATATTTTTTATATTTTTTCTAATAAAAAAGCCTCGATAATTCGAGGCTTTTTTTATGTTTTTTTTTGATTTAAAGAGAGGGGTTATTCGTTTTTATAAACGTGGAAAGAAAAGAGAAGGACCATGATTACCAGCAGTGCAAGGCAGAGAATCACCACCGTGCTGGGACCTGTCGTTGTAAGTCCGCAGGTGAGCTTGGTGACTGTTACTTTTCCATGAGCAGAGACGGTGAGCTGGCCCATATTGCCACAGTCTGGTTTCACTCGCGTGAAAAAGCTGTAATCTCTCTCCATCGGAGCGGGTTGGTTGAGGACAGGGTAGGCGAGGAGGCCTCCTTCTTTAATCTCTCCGATTCCTACGTCGACAGGTTCAGTCGTTTGCAGCGCCTGATGAATGTCAATCTGAGGGACAAAATTGACTACATCTTGTGTTTGAGATCGAACCTTCAAATTATATCTCAGAACATCTCCTGGACGAGCTCCGACGGATTGAGCGTTTCTGTTTCCATTGGAGACATTGATCACGCTGAAGTCTACCTCTGGACCAGATCCCTGGGCAAAAGTGAGATTACTAACGGCAAAGATAGCCAGACCGAAAACGGCGAGTATTTTTTTCATTTTTGTATAAAAAAGTTATTTATGAATAAATCTTGTGATCATTGTTCCAAAGTTGAACACGAAAGTCAAAATAAATTTGACAAAAAAAAGTTTTTTCTGTAGACATGGGAGAAATAATATTTTTTTGAGAAAAAACTAGTAAGAAGGAGAGGGGGTTGGATTTATGCCTTGGGGAAGCCGTATTTCGTGCAAATATAACTGCATGAATTTGATTTTTTGGAAAAACAAAAAAAAATGAAAAATTAACTATCTTTTTTTCTTTATTTGTGCTAAAATGACTGGATTAATTAAAAAGTAATTTGAGAAATTACCAATTACCAACCTTCTCCCGCTCCCGATCGGATCGGGATTCGGCGGGCAGGCAAATGCCAAATGACAAATAAATTCGGATTTTAAATCCAAATTATCCAATGAAATTTCTTATTAATTCTTTCCGAAATTTTGATCTCCGAGAGGGGAGATATATTTATGCAGAGAAAAATGTAGAGGCAATAAATAAATCAATAAAAGAGATCCTTGAGGGGCCTCTGAGTGAAGTAAGTACAGACAATGTAGATAAAGACCTAGCTGAAAATTTAGATGAAGTAAAAAGTAGTCATCCAGATAGTTTTCAAGCTTTTATCAAACGGTTACTCAAAAAAATTGATAAAAACTGGGTTCGAGAGATTTTGGAAAAAATTTATCGATCAGAACTTAGTGAATTACTCACAGACAAAGATCGGGAAACGATCAAATCAGAAGTAATTGAGCGAAGAGAAAAAGAAAAATTACATCAGAAGATTGATCAAATTCTTGAAAATCCACTTTATTTTTCACTCGCCGGAGTTCGATTTCTTGAACGCAAAGCGGATGAGCTCACGCAAGAACAAAAGAATCGATTTTGTGAGCTGACGCTTTTTCTCTATGAGGCGGCGGACAAAAATAGAAAGTTTGTCGAGTTGATTCCTCCCCGGACGTTATTAGCGATCAAAGATTCTCCCAAACTCTGGAAATTTCTCCCGTGGGAGACACAAAACCTGATTGATAAGCAGGTTTCTCTGAATTCTGCTAGCGCTCAAAAGATTTTGACCAAGTCGGCGGAAAACATGACTAAATCGGAGATTTCCAAACTCTGTGCGCTTTATCCGCATTTCAAAAAACAGGGGAAAATCAGAGATGAACTGATGGGGCATTTGGCCAAGTGGACAGCTAAATTTTTTGTAGATCAAAAAACAGGAAAACCCGGGAAAAAGAAGATGGAGGAAGTTCCATCAACTGAAAAATTACTGATTTTGGAGATCCGAAAGCTTTTTAAAGACGCGGGATTTAATCCAGTGGATCGGTTTGGATATGATCTAGAGCGAGAATATCAAGCGATTACGAGGTCTGTCACGAGTGACCTTCTCAGTAAAACCAAAGATTCAAATGGAAATGATGTTTATCGAGAAAATAGTCCTGATGTTTTATTGGTTTGGGATTTGATTGAAGATAATCTTGAAGAATCAGAACTATCTGAGGCGGATCGCGAAAGAGTAAAAATGCTTGTGAAATATGGAAATGCAGCGAACTTTTTACTCACGGCAGAACGGAGAGATCCACGAGTACTTACTCAGATGGAGTTTGATGCCCTGGAGGATATCCGTAGTGCGATTTGGGAGGTCCCGGCCTTCAAGCAGGATTCTTTTGAGCGAAATCTAGAAAGAAAGCCAATTGATGAAAAAATTATTGAGACAAGGGCAGAGTTAGATGAATTTAGTCTGGATAATGATGAAAAATATCAAAAAGCGGCTCAATCAATTGGGGTCAAGGACGAATATGAAAAGTATAAAAAAGCAAAAGGAGATGCCAAAAATGTGATGGCAAAGATATTGGGGGCTGATAACGAAGAAACAAGAAATATTGATTTGGTCCTGGATAGTCGAAGTACTTTGGAAAAACATAGAAAAAATCCTGATTTTGAACGAGAGTATAAAAATTATCAGGAAGAAGGTAGAAAATTGGAAAAGCTAAAAAAAGATATTGAAAAAAGACACCAAGAAAATCATAAAGAAAAAATTGAAGAACTTAATCAAAAGCTCGCTAAACTTGAAAAAGATTACCAAGAGAAAGCCGATGAAGAAAATGTGGTTTATGGGTTACTTACTTATTTTGAAGATCCTCGTAAACCAGCGGGAGATTGCTGGACCAAGTATTTTACAGATTTGGAAAATCGTATTTCTCGGCATTCACTCATCTCTGACGATCTAGAAGTACTCTGGCAGGATGCAGATGAACTGGAGAGAGAATATCTCAAAAAAGAAAAGACCCTAGAAGAAAGAGATAAAAATACGGGAGAAATTATCAGAGAAGCAAAAGAAACCCCCAAAGAACTTTCTGATGAAATAAAAAAGAAAGCAAAATTGGCGACTTCTTTTCGAAATCGAGTAGCGGAGGTTCTTCTCGGAGCTGACGAAGGGAAGAACGGGGGAATTGTCGGTAAAATTAAGTTTGATTCTACTGATCCGACGGCTTGTATTCAGGCGGTTCTAGATCAATTGGGGAACAAACCTCTGATTTCTGAATTTGAAAAAATAGAAGGGTGGGATCAACTAGTCCAAAATCCACAGATCAAAAATGAAATTGTGGGAGCCGTCAGACGACATTTCCGAGATCGAATTTTTAAAGCTCTGGGAGAAAAACTACTAGAAGGAGTAGATAGAGATAAGTTTTTCAATGATCTTCGCCAGCATTTTGGGTTGCATATTTATCAACAGAACGAAAATTTGCTGAAGGGCTATCAGAATTATGACCGAAACCAAAAGGGATCAATTGAAGCCGGGGAAAAAGCTCGGCAAGAACATGAGGCGATTATCCACGGTTTGAACGAAGGACGTCAAAAGAATCTTAAGGAATCACTTAATTTTGTCATAGGGGATATGGAAGAATTTGATCGTATCCTTAATTCAGCCAGTCTTCAGACGCAAGAAATCCAAAAAAATATTGGATCGATTTCAGAATTTGGAACCACCTCTCTCTCTCTAATTCAAGATAAATTAAAATCTGGTGAGCTGGCAAAAGATGAAATTAACCAGTTTGCAACTGAATGGAGACAGCACAGGATCCGTTTGGATGGGTATTTTGCAGAGATTCGTTCTGTTTTTCAAGAACTTGGACTTTCCAAGGAATTTTTGGATGAGTTTTGGAAAATTCGGGTGAATCCAAATTTAAAACAAATTGAAGATGGCGTTGCGCACCTAAAATCAGAAAAATTAAATGGAAATGAAGCTTTTTGGGGAGATTTTCAAAAAGCTTTTGAAGGGTTACAAACTAATTTTGATTTTGAGGCAGGTTTCCTTCGTGATCTCTCCAATGATAAAAAAGCAGACTTAGCACAGCATCCAAAAAATGTAGAGCACCTTAAAGGATGGGGATTTTTTGATGAACCAGATGAAGAAGGATTGACCGGAGAGGCAAAAGCCAAAAAATCTTTTGAAAACACGAGAGATGAATTTAACGCTAAATTCCAAGAATTTAGTCAGAATATTGATCAAATTAAAAAGAAAATTCACAAAGATCTTAAACTCTCAGAAGACGACTTCATGGAAAAATATGGGAATTCTAAAGAGTACGCGACGGGACTTTTGGCAGGATATGATGATTTTTATGCACATTTCAAAGAAATGTGGGAGAAATTCCAACAGCCAGATTTTTTCTCTGAATGGCTGAAGCGGTACAATGGAGATCTCCCAGAAATAAAAGCTGAGTCGGATCCGATCAAAAAGGAAGATTTAATGACTCGGTCTCGAGCCAATGCGATCGATGAGTTTAGTGATTGGAAAAATATCACAGAGGATATAGAGAAGATCAACAATCATTCTAGAGAATCAAAAGACTGGTTGGATTCTTATAGTGACTGGAATAAGCAAAAATGGAAATCTAGAGTGCCACAGCTTCAGTGGGTTTCTCTCCGAGCGATTTATGAAGTGTTTAAACAAGGTTTTGAGGCGTATGAAAAAAGAAGAAAACGACGAGAAGATAAGATGGTTGGGAATATGGGGCGAATGGTGTTTGGAGATTCAAAACTTGGACGAGAATTCCTCCGGCAAGCTCAAAACTCAGAAAAAGAACGAGTAGATGAACTTAAAGGAGCCTATCAAAACGAAGATGGATGGAATATCCGAAAAATTCTCTACAAATCTGATGATCCGGATGAGGTAAGAGCCTGTATAGAACTCCTCAATGAACGAGGATTTCTCATGTGGGATGATCCGAAACTTTTGGCGGTGTTCAATCGGATTAGTCGAACGAATATCTTTCAGATTCCAGAGGATGTCGGGATCGAAACTAATGAATTGAGGAGTAAGGTAAAAAGAGCTTGTGAGACTATCTGGCTCAGTGGAGGAAATCTTTTTCGTGAATGGGATGGGGCGATCAATGGAAACATGGAAAAAGCTCGAGGGACCTTCAAACAAGAGTTTGACGCGATGCAAAATGAGCCGGGAGCTCGTCAGAGAATCTTGGGAAATATGCTCCAAAATTGGAAACGAGGGAAGATGGATCAGGTGGCCCCCTCCAAGTACGAGGCTTTTATTTATATGGCTTTTGAAAATGGGCGGATGAATGGTCAGCCAGATCCGAGGTGGTATTATCTGATTATGGGGTTGACTGTCAAAAACCCAAAGACTGGTCAAGCAATTATCTCTCGTGATTTTATTGATCGATTAACGAATAATTTAATGTCAGCGGTACCTTATTTTGACTTTTTTATGGATGTAACGAGTTATAAAAAAGATGGGAAAATTGTTCCTAAAAATACCAAAGGTGCAGAATCTCGGCCGTGGAATATGAATGATTTTATGGTTTGGGGGAAAATGATGGGGATGGCTGAAGAGAGTGAATTCCACTTCAAGGGTGCTCAAGCACAAAGAGGAACTTCTGATTTTTTTTATAAAACAATTTTAGCTTCTGAAGTCGCTCGAGGCCGAGCTGATCGTACACAGACAAGTTCTCGAGGGGCTGCTGATCACGATGATGGAGCTATGTTTTCGGCTGGTTGGGATTTTGGAGCGGTCAATCAACAGCTTGTGCTCGAGTCGCACGCTTCACAGAAGTTCACCAGTGACTTCTGGAGGAGATTTTTGGCAGGGTATGATATCTACTTCCGGCAGACCTATGAATATCTCGAACAAGGAGATAAAGAGTATGGAGCCAATCCAGATTGGTTGGCGATGAAAGAAATAAGGCTCAAAGAAGTCGGAAACCGGCTCAAAGCGGCTTTTGCAACGACACAGACACTAGCAGGAAACTACTTTCGGGACAGTGATCGTGTCCTGATTTTTGATGAAAATAACTGGAATACAGAGAGTACGTATGCGGCTCCCGCTATGAAAGCTCGATCCAAGATTCATAACTTCATGGGACGGATGCTCGATAATATTGGTGAAAAAGATAAGTATGAAGATGTTTTATCCGTTAAACTGGGAGAGTCTGCTGATAAAGCCACAAAAACTCGATTTAAAGAAAAAAACGCGACTTTATTTGATCGAGATGCAGAGATTTTTCAAAACGCTGATTTGGTCGAAAGAACGCTCCGAGAATACGTCACGGGAACTCAGTCAAAATCCGCAGAAACTTTGATTTCAGAACAGAATATTTTTACAGATAATTACATGAAAGGGATCTCTGGATTTGATTCTGGTCCGGCCAATGACAATGTGGAGGTGAGGGTGGCAGCGTAGTAGGGGAACGCGGAAGTCGGAATTCGGAACGCGGAATCAAGAATCATAGAGGAATTTTTTCATGATTCATAATTCATGATTCTGGCCTTTGAAAAATCTTTTAATTTAGGCACTTTTCTGTGGCTTCGATTGTGTTTTCAATCAGGGAGTAGACGGTCATAGGACCCACTCCGCCGGGGACAGGGGAGATTTTTGCGGCTTTTTCTTTCGCACTCTCGAAGTGCACGTCGCCGCATAATTTTCCATCGTTTTTGCGATGAATTCCGACGTCGATGACGACACATCCGGCTGGAATTTGGTCACCGTGGATGAATTCTGGACGTCCCACCGCGACGATGAGAATTTCGGCTTCTGATAATTTTTTGTTCAAATTTTTTGTTCGAGAATGACAGATCGTGATGGTCGCGTTTTTATTGAGCAGGAGCATAGCGACGGGTTTTCCGACATTGTTGGATCGGCCGACGACGACCACATTTTTACCTTCGATTTCTTCTCCGGATTCGGTGAGCATGCGGACGATGCCTTTTGGCGTGCAGCATTCGAGTGTCTTGCGTCCCTGGAAGAGTTTGCCGATATTGTGCGTGGAGAATCCATCCACATCTTTTTCCGGCAGGATCGTTTCATTGATTTTGTCCTCTGAGATGTGGTCTGGGAGGGGGACTTGGACGATGATCCCGTGGACAGATTTGTCTTGATTGAGTTCTTCTAGTTTATCGAGTACCTCTTTTTCGGTCACGGTGTCGGGCATTCGGATGACTTCAGACAGCATCCCGACTTTTTTGCACATTTTTTCTTTTTGTTTCACATAGACGTGGGAGGCAGAGTCGTCTCCGACCAGGATAACGACTAATTTGGGTTGTATACTTTTTTTATTCAATTTTTGCACGCGAGGGATAAGATTTTCCTCGATCAGGCGGTCAGCGATTTCTTTTCCGGAGATGATTTCTGCAGACATTTTTATCAATTACAAATTACAAGTGACGAATTACAAATTAGCAAAAAAATTAAAATTTAAAAAGCAAAAATAGAGATGGAAAGTTAGGGGTGATGCATTTCGCTTTCTGGAAAATTGATAAGGCTCTAGACCAGCAGAAGTTAAAAATTGTTTAACTTTTTAAGAATTTTAAAGAGATCTTTTTGGAGAATCAAGTGGTCACGATTCCATCTCCACTCACATTCTTTTAGGTGAAGGTGAAAATTTGGCTTAACTCCATTAAATTTCTTGAGTCTCCTCTTCGTAAAACTCCAGAAAGATTCAATACCATTTATATGAGTTTTTCCGTTCACAAACCACTTACCATGATTAACTCGAAAGTGTTTATCATAACCAACATCTACAAGTCCATCATACCCTCTCCATTTATCAGAATGAATGATACTTCTTGGATCAATTTTTCCGAGAATGATTGCTTGAAGTGTTGATTTTGAACAGTCTGAAACAATTTCAGTGTAGACCCTGCCCCCACGCTCAAAAATCCCGAAAACAGGCTGTTTGTGAGTTCCCCTTCCTCGTTTCCCGGGAATTCCTCGAACTCTTTGGGGGCCAAAATACGATTCATCTAATTCTAGATCTCCAATGAATCTCTGTTTTGCTGCATTCTGATAATCAAAAATAGCTTCCCGAAAAATCGCAAAATAACGATTGATCGTTTTTCTATTCATCTTCAAAAGTTGTGCTGTTTTTGTGGCATCTATGTCGATGCAAAAACACTCAATTATTTTTTTTATTTTATATGTCGATATTTTCGCTTTTTTAAGCATGTTTCCAGAATAAATTATCTATCTATTCTGGTCGAGAGCCTTGATAAAAATGAAGTTAAATCTTCAGCGAGAGCGGTTTTTTGAGGGCGAGTTTTCCAGCAAGCTGAAAAATCTCGCCCCAACAAAAAACCGCAGAAACAGTCCTTGAAGAATTTTTGATAAAAGATTCTAGATAGATGCTAAACAATCATGACGTGTGCTCCATAGACAGCCAGTTCTTTGTCATGCGTGATCAGCTGTATTTTTTCACACATGGCTTGAGTAATCAGCATTCGGTCAAAGGGATCTCGGTGATGAGGCGGGAGTGCCTCTATCGAGCAAGCGTGATTTTGTGTGATAGAAAGGATCGTGAAATCATTTTCTTTGAGCACTTTTTCAAGGTCATAGTTGAGCTGAAGTTTTCCCAGCGATTTTTTGATCGAAATTTCCCAGAGACTAGCACTGCTGACATAGATAATATGGTCTGATTTTCCTATGATTTCTTGAGCTGGTGCAGACAATCTTTCATCGCCGGCGAGCCACCAGAGGAGGATGTGAGTATCGATCAGATATTGCATCACTTGGAATTATAAAAACTTTCTTCTATTTCTTTCGGAAGCGCATCAAAATCATCAGAAACTTTCATTTTTCCTTTTTGAGATCCAAAGGGGCGGTCTTTTTTTGAGGAAGTGAGTGGGACAATTTTGGCGATTGGTTTTCCGAATTTTCCAATAATAATTTCTTCGCCTTTGCTGACCATTTCTAGCAGGCGAGAGAGGTGGGTTTTGGCTTCGTGGATATTGACGGTTTGCATGAGTTTATAATTTAGTCAGACTAAGTTTAGTTTGATTTTTGTTTTGGGTCAAGTTTTTTTGTGTTTTTGCCTTGTTTTTTGGCTCATATTCTGGTATAATCTTAGGATTTTTAAGTAAAAAATGAAACAAATTTACCATTTTTCTGAGATAGATACTTCTCGAGTTTTCTTGAGGGAGTCGCAGGATGCTGTGTCGGCAGAAGTAGTGCTCAATACTTCTGTATCGGAAAAATTTCAAAAAACTCAAGAAGAAGTAGATACAGAAACGAGGCTCAATCAAGCAGAAAAAGCAGCATTGCAGGCAATGCCGGAGTTTGGAGAGAATTTAATAGATGATATCGAGGGGAAATCAAGAGTTAAAAAATTGGAAAAACGAACCCGAAGCAAAGTTTTTGACGTTCTAGAAAAAGCAGGAGACAGAAATTCAGCTTGGGGGAAAAAGTATAAAGACACAGTAAAAGCGATAAAAAAAGAAAAAGTAGATACTTCTTTGACTCTTGAGAATGTAGAGAGAGTTGAGAATACTTTTGGATCACTAAAATCTCAATTTGAGACTATGGTTAACCATGCTATGCAGGCCAAAGATAGTACTGAAGAGTACAGAAGAAAATGGTTTCGAAGTCGTTGGTGGACACTGGGATTACCAGTGGGGTATCAGGGAGATCCCGAATCTCTTGGGTCAGAACAATCTCGTTTTAAGGATCGCTTGGATGTCGTTCACGAAATTTTTAGTGAAATCGGTAATAAGATTGAGGCCAGAAAACTAGATGCTCAGTCTTTTGTTGATCGGACTGCAGCGATGCTGGAGGCAGGTTTTAATACTTTGACACCGACGCAAAAGACGGATTTTTTGGATCAAGTGCAAATTGATATTAGTATTAGTAATCATTCTTTTGGAGGAGCTTTTGCTTTTGCTAAAACAAAAATAGAACGCCATCACCGTCTCGAAGCCTACAAGAAGCTCGGCTGGGATACAAGTTATTTTAATCAGGAGATAGCTACCTATGAAAAAGATCAAGAAAAATTAAGAGAAAATACAAAAGATTATCGAGATACGATAAATGGAATTAGCCCCAATTTTGAAAAAATTAGGGAATATATGAAAGATTCTGAAGCAAATACTGATGCTCCAGATCTTTCGAGCCTTTTATCGGAGTTAGATACTTATATTACTTCCCACGGAAGTGTGGGGCGAGAAGATTTATTTTCAGACTTCCCTCAGGCTGAAAATTTGGATAATTATGCGAAGTTTTTGATTTATTCAGAGTTTTTGGGAGAAGCAAAAAATAAAGTAACCACAAAAAACATGCCAAAAGGATTGAAGAAAAAATATTTGGCATACTTAAACTATTTGGATGAAGAAGAACGACCGGATAATTTTGATTCTTATTCTAGTCTTTTCCAAACTCAGCATGGAGAGGTGAAAATACTTTTTGATGAATCAAAAAGTTTAATTTCTACTTTGGAGGGATTTACAAGTTTTAATACTGTATCCCCCTTTATAACTTCCTCACATTATACAGATATAGACAATCGTATTTCTGAAATATCGAAAAAAAAAGCTGCCTATGAAGCAATTTCTTCTCAATTAGAAACAGTGGAAAAAGACGAATTGGAAAAATACTTTGAGGAATTAATTGATTTTTCAAAAAGATTATCAGATCTCAAAAAAAAGTGGCGAAAAGAGGAAATGGATTACACGAGCTATCTGGCTGCTCATAATACATGGGAAAATAGAAGATCTCAGTTAGAAACAGCTGTTACTAATGCTAATAAACCTAAAGATGTTAATGCGGCCAATCAGATTTTGGTACAACATGATGCTAATGAACCGAAAGCACCTTTATTGACTTTAGTTTCTTCTGAATTTTCTGATATTTCACTCAAACTAAAACAAACAAGTTCAGAAATTGATAGTGTGAGCTTTTCTGGAAGAACCACTAATTGGAAAGTTAGAGTCAAAGAGGCGCTTCAACGAAGTTCACAAGAAGAAAAAAATAAAATGTACCGAGAGAAACTCGCCAGGTATCAAGAACAATCTTTTTCAATTTTATTGAAAATGCCACGGGGAAGAAAGTTTGAGATCGATTTTGAAAGGTACACTCATGGGAGAGATTTTGCTTGTGATGATGTTTTGACGAGGCATGCTACTCCTCAACAAAACTTAAGAGTTCTTGAAAAAACGGGTGATGCAGTGATCTGTCGACAGGAAGGGACGGATGTTTTGTATGTTATCCAAAAATCTACAGATGGACGGATCAATGTGCTTATTTTTGATGATCCAGGAGAGTATACAGCCGGAGCAGAGATAAAGCCAAACTTTAAATTCTCTGATCATCCAGATGTAGTAAGGGAGCCAATGTCTATTAAATTTACCTAAAATGACCAACGAAATTACCGAATTCAAAACATTTATGACATGGTTTTGTGCCATCGAGGAGATTCCACTCGAGACACGGTATAATTTTTTGGCTCATATCCTCAAAGTCGGCGGAATCGATGAAAAAGCTCAGAAATTTATCGAAGATAGTCTAGAAAGACTTGGAAAACTCTACGAAAATCAAGCGGACCAATACCAAAAATTGGCCAATGTGATCGCTGGGATCGTTGCTAAACAAAAATCATCTCAGTCTCTCAAAGAAGATCTCGTCCAATCAGCCGAACGAGAAATGATATTTCTCGCTGAAGACTTCAAAGAGAGTTATCAACGACACGAGACTCGAAAAAGTCGAAAAGAAGAAACTGCTGAAAAAGCGGGAGAGGCAGAAGAAATTGCAGAAATTAAAGCAGTACTGTAGAACAGTTAACAACAAACAACTAGCAACAAACAGGGGGAATCACGAATTCGCCACAAAATTCATCACCAACTTAATGATGGATTCTTTTTGTTTGGGATCACTTTCGGCTACGAGGAGGGCGATGGCGACGAGGGCATTATCGTTGAATTTCTTCTCTCCGGCAGCATCGTACAGATAGTTATTCTGCTCGAGAAAAAGGATAAACAGAAACGCCCCAATCCGCTTATTTCCATCGACAAACGGGTGATCCTTGATCACAAAATACAGCAGATGCGCGGCTTTTTCTTCAATGCTGGTGTAGAGCTCATCTCCATCGAAGGTTTGGTACAAATTTCCCAGGATCCCCTGGAGGATTTTTTCTTTGTCCAAACCAAAAAGATCCGAGGCTTCCTTTTGCTTTTTGAGGTTTTTTTTGAGCTCCGCGATGGCTTTTTCTGTTTCTGTGTAATTTATCACGTGGGTGGGAGGTGTTTTGTCCGTTGGTTCTGCTAGTTCGTTTTGGTCATATTTCTGGAGCAATATCCAAGAGTCCGCGTAATTCGTGATCACGTTGAGCAGTCCTTTGGCTTCATCTGTGGTGAGTTCTTTGCGCTCGATCGTGTCTTTGATCAGGGCAATCGCTTTTTCGAACTCATCGAGACCTTTTTCTTGCAGGCGTTTTTGGTTGATCGTGTAGCCCTGGACGAGGTGATCTCGGAGCGTTTTGGTCGCCCAGATTCGGAACTGCGTGCCCTCACGGGATTTGACTCGGTAGCCGACGGAGATGATCACATCGAGATTGTAGAAGTTGGTGTTGTATTTTTTGCCATCGCTGGCAGTTATCCGGAATTTCCGGATAACTGAATTTTCGGTGAGTTCGCCTTCTTTGAAGATGTTTTTGATATGCTCGTTGACCGTCTTTACGTCTTTGTTAAAAAGTTCCGCCATTTGTTTTTGGCTCAGCCAGACGGTTTCTTCTTCCATTTGTACGTCGATGGAGACGTGGCCGTCTTTGGTTTGGTAGAGGGATATTTGGTTGTTGTTCATTTTTTTAGCATTGAGGGGCAGGGGGATGATAAGGGAAAGAGGGAGAGGGGAAAAGGAATTTATTTTATTATATCACCTCTCTAGCTCTCCTCTTAATTTAAGAGGAGAGAAGTGCTTGTAGTTGAAATGGTTGCAAGATTTTATTGTTTTGTAAGAATCTTTGCATGAAAAAAGGGATTTTTCAGCACCCTGAAAAATTGGATCAGCGGAGAAAATTGAGAAATAATGCAACAGAAACAGAACAAATTTTGTGGAGTCGGTTGAGAAAAAAGGGGATTGGTGGATATAAGTTTATTCGTCAATATAGTGTAGGATGTTATATTCTTGATTTTTACTGCCCACGGTATCGTTTAGCGGTTGAAGTAGATGGGAGTCAGCATGGAGAGCCAGAAAATCAAGTCTATGATGAAGTAAGGACTAAGTTTTTAGAATCGCAGGGAATTGAAGTTATTCGTTTTTGGAATGCGGAAATTTATCATCGGATAGAGGATGTTTGTAGTGAAATTTTGTTTCAGTTGGAACAACGGGTAAAAAAATTCTAAAAAAACATCTCCCCTTGGTTCAAGAGGAGACATATTTAACTTACAAAGAAAAAGAGGGGATATGATTATGTTTTTCTTTTGCGTTAAAAGAAGAGAAACTGTTAGTTGCTTTGCAAAATCGCCAAAACCAATTATCTTCCGGGCATGAAGTTTGCGCTGGAGGATATCGAAGTGGAGATTTTTCTCGGGGTGCCGGATGAAGAGCGGGCACAGAAACAAAAAATAATGGTATCGGTATACTTCGAGTACGATACGGCGACAGCAGAAGGGTCGGATGATATCACGGATACGGTGGATTACTACCAGATCTATCAGGTGGTGAAAAGTTTTCCTGGCGAAAAAAAATACCATCTAATTGAGCGATTTTATCGGGATTTATTTGATTTTTTGAGTAAAAAATTTGATCAAATAGGAGATTTGCAATTGAAGGTGCAGAAGTTCCCGTTTGCAGAGGGGAGAGTGTTAATTACAAATTAACAATTGGAACTACAATTTTAAGGTAGTTTTTTATGGTTTTTGGGTTATTTTTCATTTCCTCTTTATTTAAAATGTGATTTATCCCCCCAAAATAAAGTTATAATTGAGAAATTAGGAAAAATTTAGTTTTCTTTTTTTTGTTTTTGTGGTAAAATAATTAGATTTTTATTTTATCATGCAAGCAGCTGCCCTGTTTACGCCAGAAGAACAAACTATGTTTAGTGGAATCTACCGAGAAGCGGTGGGGGAATATGGAGATGTTTTGGCTTCGACTGAACAAGCAGATGAGGAAGGGGAGGCCAAAAGAATAAGTCTCATGGTACTCAATCGAGTGCAAGATTTGGTAAAAAGAAATCATGTAGATGGGCGGACCGCTACAGAGATTAATGCACTTCAGCAAGTAGGCGGAATTCCTTCGATTTTACTGCAAGGAAAAACAATTGAAGTGGATCGAGGCTGTAATGTGTATTCCAATCCATCTCTCAGAAAAGCAGTGGTAGAGACTTATGCGGACATTGCTAAAACTCTTGGGATGGACGTGGTAAATGATATCCATGTAGCGAGTGATGTACCAATCTTCAACTTTCAATGCACAAACCTCTTCTTGTGGCTTATTTAAGCTATTTTTAGCGGTTCGGATGGATTTATGAGAAGCATTCGCCTGATAAACATAAGAAAAAGGTTTTTGTAGTTCTATAGTGAGCTGCCCTTCTTTCAGGATGAATTTACTTCCAACTGCATGAAGAAGGATTCGTTTATCTGTAACCGTTGAGCTTCTGTATTTAGAAACAATTCTTCTAGAAAGTTCAAAAAATTGCTCGCACTTCTCTGTCCAATGATTTTCTTCTTGATAGCCGTCTTGAAGTAGTTTTTCTAGTTTAGTCTCTTCTGACTTAAGATCATTTTTATGACTACGATACTCTGCATCAGAAAGTAATAAGCCATCGGCATTCTCTGGAGAAAGCCACCGTTCCGTTAATCGCCTTAACTGCTGTTTTACATTGTTTAGAGCTCTCTGATTTTGCTCTTCTGATTTTTTTGTATGAGTAATTTCATCTTGATAAGCCTTTTTTACTTGTTTCAATGCCCAATTAGTTATTGCTTCTGGAATCTCAATTTTTTCTAAAACTTCAACAACTTGTCGTTCTAAAAAATCCTCACGATAATATTTTCCATTAGTACAAACAGCATCCTTTCCTTTCGCATGAGCACAGCGATAATAAGCGTTTCCTTTTTGATAATCACCACTCATCAATCCTTTGCATTCATCACAATGGACAATCATTGAGAGGGCGTATTGTCTTTTGCGGAACTTTGGCCTACTTCGTTCTGCCATAATACTCTGTATTTTTTCAAACTCTCCTTCTGTAATAATTGGTTCATGTGATCCCTGCCAAAGGTGTCCCTCATAAATAAATTTTCCGTAATAAAACGGATTCTTCAAAACTTGAACCACAGATTGTTTAGATAATTTTTTTCCGCTTATTCTTCCCCTAATCCCCAATTTATATCCTTCTTCACGGAGAGAATTAATCCCATGCACTCCCGTTAGAGCTAAATCAAAAAATTTACGATACAGACTTCCCAAAATAGGATCAATCTCCACTCGATTAAGTGGCCTATCTAAATTAGAAAGAAGTTCCTGCTTCTTGAGGTCATATCTTTTTCCGGAGATCACACCGTCCTTATTGATATTTAAATAGCCCTCAGGTACGACCCCCGGAAACTCTCCCTTCTCTAGTTTGGCCAATATATCTCTCTTCACAAAAGCACTAGTATCATCAGATGATTTTTTGCTCATAGCAAAATGAATCTGCATCAAGAACTTGTCGTCAGATGTATTTTTATAAACTCGTTCTTTTGTTTGGATCTCTTTTATCTGCCCCTCATCCATCATATAGATCACTTTTCCTCCATCGAGACTATTACGAGCAATCCTTGTAAGGTGCCACACCAAAATCCCATCAGCCTCCCCTTTTTCTATTCGTTGAAGCATTTCATTAAACTTAGGTCTTCCGGGTTTGTAGGCACTCTTTTCTTCTACAAACAATCCGACAACGTTGAGGTTGTTTTTCTTTGCATACTCAAGTAGTTCTTTTTTTTGAGATCCTACCCCGAGGACTTGCTTGTCTTCTCGATCACTGGATACTCGGCAATAAATAAAGTATTTCATAGCTATACTCATCATACACTACTTCTACCAAAATTTTCAATCTCTTCACTTTCCATTATGCACTCTTTCAAATCATAAACATCCTGATAATATGCGTATTTCCGTGCTTTTAATTGCTTCAAGCTAAGATCATAAGATTGAGGACAAATTCTTAATTTTCCATATTCGAATGCATACAAAATTCTCTCGAGCCTTTTTTTATCTTGGTCACTATTACAAAAATTATATTCTATAATTTTTTCTTCATCATCAAGAAACCCAACACACATAAAATGATAACCAAACAACAGTAAAGTTGCAGCCAAAACTTCATCTGTTGTGGAACATCCTTTTTCGTGCTTTATTAAGCCATTAGAGTTATTTTTTGTCATAAGTATTAATAAGTTAAGTAATATCCCCCAATTTTAGAATACTGCTTACCTATGGGGGACGGGGGCTTCTGTTTTTTAATAACTCGTCTACTTCTACCTCAGCCTCTTCTTTTTCAGCCTCAGATAACTGTACTACAGCTCTTGGGTCTTCTATGGCAGAAATAAATTCTGGGTATTCAAATTCGGCAATAGGGAACATAATGTCGTCTTTATCAAAGTCTACAAATTCTTTCCTAAAACGAGTGAGAATAGTAAGGAGCCCCTCTAGTTTTAAAAATTCCTCCCGAACTGCTGAATAATGTTCACGAGCGGCTTGAAATCTTTTGCTCAAAAAATTGAATTCTGCCCGTTCTATCAGACAATCTATTTGGCAATCAACTCGTAAATGTTGTTGGAGGGCTTCTATTGTCTCTAAAAAGCGTCGTTGCAAATAGATATTGGGCTGGCTTTTTGTGTTTTGTGATAATTGCGGAGTCCATAAGCTGAGAGGATCGTCTAACTGGCTTTTTTTTGCCAATTTCTCTTCTAGTTTATTTTGTTGTTTTTTTGTTTCCTCACTCAATTCTGCGTTCTTCTCTGAGTTTAAAAAATACAAAAACATTTCAACTTCCTGCATAGAAAGCAAGTGTAGAGTTCTTAAGCTGATCTTTCCGAGCAATCCAAGTAATTTTTCGTAACTCACCTGAAATGCAAGAAATGTCAGTTGTAGGTCTCCCATGAGTACAATTCCCCAGTTGTAAATATCTATGATGCGATTTATGTAGTCTATTTCATTTTTTGCTCTCGCTTCTTTAAAAATTTCTGCTTCTTCGTCCGGCGTGAGGAGAAATTCTTGACGATCGGTCTCGTTTCGTCGATTTGTGTCTCCACAGAGCAGCTTTGCTTTTTCGAGAGCTGATAAGTTTTTTGTGATCGGTTTCAGATTTAAAGATTTCATGGTGTTATTTTTTAGAAAGTATTTCCTCAATTCTTTTGAGGCGTTGGTGAACCTCCGTTAGTTCCAAAGCCCGGACAATATGCCCACTAAGGAACCCCAGACAATTGGCAGTTCGTATATCCATTTTCCCTTCTCGTACTTGATTGATGGTATCGGCGAGAAGAAGTACAACATGATTTGGATTCTCTATGGAAATTGGATGCCTTGGTGATTCGTGCTTCAATGCTCGATTTTGTCCCCCTTTCTGGCTTAATTCTCTTTGTGCTTCCTCTGAAATGCTATGAAGGTGGCAATAATCACTCCCACTTATTGCATTGGCTTTACAGGGATTTCCTCTAACCGTTTTTGCTTTGCATTTCATGGATTAAAAAGTGTTAAAATTTTTATCATCTCCTCCTAATTTTTGTTGGACATAGCCTACATTGGCTAAATCTTTCTCTTCTTCTGGAAACAAGGACACAAACTCTGGTTTGATCCTATATTCTCGTGCTTTTTGATTTTCTGGATGAGAAGAATTAAGTATTCCAAGAGCTACCAATTCATCTAGATTACGCTTCACGGTCTTGTAATTTTTATCCAAAACTCCAGCGGCTAACTTAGCCGTAAAAGCATTCCCACGAGCAAAAACCGAAAAAATATCGGCTCGTCGAGTTGGCATGGATGAAAGAACTATCTTTTTAATAATTTCCAGTTCTTGATCTTCAACTTTCGCACTCCCATGAATAATTGCCAGACTTTCTGTGATTTTTCTGATTTGTTTTAGTGCACGAAAAGGTTCTTCAATCTGGAGATCTACAACCTCATAATGGGTTTGTTTTTTCCCATCATCTGTTTCAAAATGATTAGCTTCTGTTACCACAATTCCACGACTTCGAGCGATTAAATTCGCATAGATATTAAGTTCTTTTTGGGCTTCCTTTGGGAACGAAACTGAGGGTTTTTTTTCTAAAATTTTTTCTCGAAGATTAGAACAATAATCTGAAACTAGTTTTGTTATTTGTACTTTTGTTTTTTTGTTCTTTTTTTCCTCCCAGTATTCATCCAATCTGCTTGTTCTTTCTGAATCCGTTAATGTCGGCACTCTCAAAAACAAGAACCTCGCTCCTACGGAATTCATATATTTCTGTCGTTTATTCAAGGCTTGGGGCGTGACACAGCCGATATGAGAAAAAGTTGCCTTGTGTTTTATCGTTCCTCGAGCTGGAGAATGTTTGGCAAATTCACCATCGTAAATAGCGGTGAGGTCTCCGAGAAGTTGGCGAACCATTTCGTCACTTCGGCTAAAAAATGTCCCATATTCTTTAATGATAAAACACGCTCCATCTAGTTTTGGGAGAAGATCGTGGTTCTTTTCTGTTTTTGTTTCTCTTTGGCCTGATATAAAAGGATTTGAGGTAAGCGTATCAAGAGAATGAATATTTGGGTTTTCCTTTAGGAGATCAGTGAGGGTTGTTTTATTTGAGCTGGGATTTCCCACAATCATAAGCCAGACAGGGCTTTCTTTTTCCAAAAAAGTAGAAAGGTAAACACCAATAATTACCTTCATAATCCAGCCTCGTGTTTCTCCCAAGTCTTTTATGGCCTCAAGGACATTTTCTATCCCCAGCGGAGTTTGTGTCCCCGTATGGACAGGAACTCCGTTTGGATATTTGGATTTCACGCCTTCCATTGTTTTTTTGACATGTTCATTCAACATTATTACTATTAGGTTAGAAATTATTTAGAAATTATTTAGAAATTATTTAGAAATTCTACGGCTTCACGGAAGTCGTAGTTTTTGTATTGCATGACAAAATCAATGGGCGATCCGCGAGCCGAACACCCGAAACAATAAAAGCGATTACTTTTTGTATAGATTTTTAGAGACGCAGTCCTTTCCCCCTTCGCTCCACCGTGGAAGGGACATTTTATATTTCTTCTGAAATTGTTTATGCCCAAAAGCACTGAAACCACATGTTCGATCTGAACATCTTCAGTCGCGTGCCGATACATCTTTTCCCATTCTGTTTTTTTTGGAATTTTGTTTTGTGATTTATTGAGCCAGTAGCACATATTTCTGAGATCTCGTTCTATTTCTTTGATTTCTTGGCCGTGTTTTAGATTCGCAACTTTTTCTAAAAAGTAAGGACGAATTTTTCCCTTTACCCCTGGGTAGTCGTTAGAAGCTAGAATTTTTGCTCCTTTTTGCTCCAGATATTCCAGTCTTTCTGCTTTTTGGAGGATCATTTGTTCGAGCATTGTTTTTCCCTCAGAATCAGAGAGAAATGTGTCTACAGGGTCGATGGTAGTGGTGTTCATTTTTGGATAATTAGGGCAAATAAGTTGATGAAGTTTTGAGCTTGTTCTTTGGCTTCTTCGTACGAGAGGGATTCTCCATATTCGGTCTTATGGATTTCCATGTATTCTCGGATACTTTGTTCATCTAAGATCATTTTTCGTTTCTAAGCCTGTTACGAACTTGTTTAAGATGAAAATAGTAAAGTTTAGGGCAGACTCTTGCTTCTCCCCGATGGAATAGATCTAAGCATTGAAAGAATTTCTCACTATCACTTACCTCAAAAACAAAACGACACCTTCCGTCTCTATGTTCTGTAGATCGGTCAATGCTGATTAGCGGATATTCTTCAAGGTAAGAAATATAGGCCGCAGTGATTAAATCACTCACACTAAAGGTTGAATTATCAATTTTCATGACATACAAATTTAGGAAATATAAAAAACGCCCGTCTGGACGCCGACAGGCTGATTTTAAAAATTCTTTTCCGGTATTCCCAAGGTATCGAAACTTACCAAACTTTACCGCTTATTCTTTGAAACAAATCTTCCCTTCTTTTCTATCAATCCACTCGTCCCATTCGTCTTCTGTTAAGGCTGTTTGTAAAATAACTCTCTTTAAATTTCTGTAGTCTTGGTCATCAAAGTCAATTGGATTCCCAATATTGTCTATCAAAGCAAGAAGTAACCCTCCAGTTCTTGGAATAACCCCTTTTTTACTTGGGTTACAATAATAAAATTTAAGAGTAGCTGTTTTGTTTTCCTTCCCTTTCTTCCAAATCTTATTTGAGTCTTTGTGAATACGTAATGTTTTATAAGAAATAACATTTCGTTTGTCATCCTTTACAGAGAAAGCTACAGAGATTTCTTTTCGTTGATCGTACCAATTTTTAACGTCCTCAAGAAGAAGGAGTGTGTATTCCCAAATTCTCTTGTCTTCATCTCGGGAGAGTATTTTATCATCAATATCGTGTACTAATTTTGATCCTTGTCTCGTAAAACTTTTCAAATTCACATCTTGGTTGGCATAGAGGAAATATGACTTATCATATTCTTTAAAAAAAAGTTTCGAGTTTTCTTCTTCTCTCAAAAATAAGCTTAATAGATGACATTTCTCCCTGAAATATTGAGGGGGAGCAGTAAACTCTCCATTCCAATGATCAATAAATTTCAGGCGTTTATCGACAAAAGAACCGTCTTTTTCTACTTTGTCCTGTCCCACATTATTGCGAAACAAAAAAAGACAATCAACAACTCCTTCGAAACATCGAGAAAGGAAGTCCCTATCTTTTAATGGAGCCTTATAACAATATGTTTTAAATGTTGTTATAGATAAACAACCAGAAAACACATCCTCCAAAAAAGAATAAACTTGTTCTCTTGGTTCTAATTTTAAATTAAATGTCGTTCTGGGGGGAGAGAGTGAATTTTCTTTCCATTCAAATGGATGATTAAGTTCGCGCTTATTAAAGTATATTCCTAAATCCTTCAGTAATTTCTCATCGTTTTTATTTTCTTTTAAGACCTGGAGAGCCTCTTCTGCTATCTGCTGTAGATCAGGGAAAATAATGTTTTCAAAATACGAAAAAAGCCCTGTCCGTAATTTCCCCCGATAAAAATTTACATCAGGATAAATATGTTCTTGAAAACAAATATTTTCTCGTGCAAAAATAAAAGGAAGTATGTCTTGTAAGATTATTTTTTTTGCTATAGCAAGATCGTCCTTCTTTTCGTTAAGAATTCTTAAAAAATCTTTAACTTCATCATACATACTCATTTGCCCGAAACTTAGCGTTCCACACCTACAACTGTCAACATTTCAATTGCAAAAAACGCAAATGTAAATAAAGTCTGGGATGCGCTTCAATCTCGGGCAACTTTCATACGAACTATTTTTTGTTCGTGAATACCTAATAAGACGGGGTAGTGACCGTCCAAACTAGGTATTCCGAACGGAATCCGAGATTGGAGCGCGCGGATCGCTACCCCATCTTAATTATGAGTATGAAAAATATATCGGCAAATTCTTCTAAAGAAGAGTTGCTCCAAAAAATAAAAGAACTCCAAGATGAACTGGAGAAAACAAAAAAATGTAAAAAATATGGCCTTGTCTGGGAAGATAAACCAGAAGAATTTGAAGAAGAGGCTAAAAACGCTTTCCCAACATTAAAAAATAAAGAAGACTTCGAAGACGTTAATACAAGCGACTCAATTCCAACGAATATTCTTATAGAGGGAGACAATTACCATTCGCTTAATATCCTAAACTACACTCATAAAGGAAAGATTGATGTTATCTATATTGATCCCCCTTATAACACAGGTGCAAGGGATTGGAGATATAACAATGATTATGTTGATGAAAATGACTTTTGGAGACATAGCAAGTGGCTATCATTTATGAAGAATCGTCTTGGCATAGCAAGAGACCTGTTAAAATCAGATGGTGTAATATGCGTTACTATAGATGACTATGAATTACCAAGATTATGGTTATTATTGGAAGATGTTTTTGGGAACAAAAATCATTTGGGAACGGTTTCAATAAGAAATAATCCCAAAGGAAGAAAAACTCAACGAAAAGTCTCTTTAGTCCACGAATATGCTATTTTTTTTGGAAAAAGCCATGAATCAAAAATTAAAAAAATTCCTAAAAAAGTTGAAGAAAAGACACATAACTACAAAAAAGATCAGGATGGTAGCTGGTACCTTCCTGTAAACCTGAGAAAACAAGGGGTTGATAGTGAAGCAAAAAAGAAAGATGGAACCTTTTCTCATAGATATTATCCAATTTATTTTGACCCAAAAACAAGAGAAATTAGTTCAGAAAAAAAACTAGCAGTTGAAATATGGCCTATTGATTCTAATGACAAAAAAAGAATTTGGAGAAGAGGAATTGAGGTTATCGATAAAATGTTTAAAGCTGGGGATTTATGGTGCAATAAAACAAAAGGTGGATGGCAAGTTTATTTTAAGTTTCGGGGTGGACTTGAAGGAGAGCCTCCTCAGAGTATTTGGAGTGATCCGAAATTTTCCGCAAGTGAACACGGAACCCAAACTCTTGATTTAATAATGAACAAAAGGGAGATTTTCGCTTACCCAAAATCTCCATTCGCTGTTTCAGAGTGCATAAAAGTATCTTCTGATAAAAAAAACTCCCTTATCCTCGACTTCTTTGCTGGCTCGGGAACAACCGGCCACGACAGCCTAGAACTTATCCTGACGTTTTTTAGAAAACAGAAAGACTTCTTTCTCCCTGATAATCTACTAGCTCTTCCTAGTTATAAATAGATCTCTTAAAACAGTCAGAATTTTTCCTAGCAAATTTTGGCCCCTCCATTGTTCTGGTGGAGTTTGTTTGGCTTCTCGTTCGAACATTCCAATCCCCCAGATGCTATCTCTGGGGTTCGTTTCAACAATTAAAGTTCCCACAGTTGCTAAGAGTTGTTCGAGTAGTTCAGGATTTTGAGAAAATTTCGCATAATTTCCTTCGTAAACAATCTGCTTACAAGCCGCATCCCATTGTTCTTGCTGAAAGTTTTTTACCTGTCTGCCTAGCTTTTTTGCTTCCTCTGGGGAATCTGTAGCCAAAATTTTATCTGCCGTTTCTAAATCTTCAAAGAGCATGGCTTTTCTCCACATCATATACTGCTCTGCACTTGTGAAAGAATGATCATTTAGAACAAATTCAGCTGGATACCATTGAGAAAGTGGATGATCAGCTCTCCAGAAAAAAGTATGTTTTTCAAAGTTTAAATGCTCGATTAGATTATCAAGTTCAGATGGCTCTGGGATTAGAATATTAGTAGTGCGTTCTTCTTCCATTTTTTATTTTCCTCTGGTTATTTCTTCAACTAAGCTTCTGAGATCAACTCGAGCTTTTTTTTTACTTAATTCAGTTTCTAATCTTTTGGCAAAAGCAGATGTTTGTTCGAGGGGAAAAGCTGGAGGAATATCTGCCTCTTTGAAGAATTGATAGCCTCCTTTACTACTTAAAGACATCATTAACACTCCTCTGGCTTCTTCATTTTGTTCTGGAGTTTTTTGTTGTGAAGGACGAGATAAAATATGAGGAGTTTTCCAGTTATCCAACGAGGATAAGTATGCCATAGTATTAGTAGCTTCATCTTCTACTACTAATCTTTCTAATAGTCCTTCGCCCTCTATAAAACTAAATTGATAACCAATAGGAATTATTCTCTCGAACTTTGGAGTTTCGATAGATCCTTCGATATGAGAGCCGGGTGTTTCTGGAGTCATTTTATTTATAGGTTATAAATCTACGGTATTGTGGCTGTCTTTTTAATATTTTTTCCATTATTGTTCTGCGTTCATGGGGAACGACAATTTCTTTTATTTCTTGTCCTATTCTCGCTTCTCCTAATATTTGAGTTTCTGTATAAATTAAAGTTGGATCATCATAGCCCTCTCGTTTTCCTGCTTTAATTAATCCCTGCTCTACATTGAGAATTGCTCTAGATCGAAGTGCGTCTTCTAAAGTTAATTGTGCAGAAGAAGGATTGTTTCGAGATGCTCCAGCAATAAAGCTATCCAAATGTGTAAAAGAAGTTCTTTCTCTCACTCTATCTAAATCAAAAACAAATTCAACTTCTCCCCAGGTGCTCATATCACTTTCTAATCCTGCATACTTTGGGCTCATCCTGTCTATTCCTAAATCGGCTTCTATTCTAGCTCGTTTTAATCTTTCATTTTTAGCTCCTTCTATTAACCAATCAGGATTATCCAATTGATACTTAGCTTTTAATCCTCCACTTTCAAAAACACTTGAAAGATTTTCAAGTCTGAGATTATTTGTTAAACGAATATCTCCTCTCTCTAACCGTTCTGTAAGTCGTCGGAATTCTTGGTCTATCAACTTTCGTCCTTCTACTTCTGTAAACCAGCCTCTTTCTACTCCATTATTCAAAAAATCACCTTCGATACGACGTATATTTTCCGGAGAAATTTTGGAAAGACGCTCTTGGAGCTGAGTTAATCTTTGTGCATATTCAGGAGAGTGGAATGGGATAATGTCGTCTGCCTGTCGGACAAGTTCATTCAGTCGGGCTAATCTAGCTGTTTCATTTGCAGATTCTGCTGTAACTTCTGCGGCAGCAGTAGGAGCATTAGGAGCTTTTCTCATTTTAGCTAATTTGCTAATTCCCTTAGCTCCTAGGATTGTATCAGCTGCAAAAGCCAATGTTTTTCCTACTAAACCTTCCCAAGGTGTATTTTCTACGGTGGCAGAAAAGTCTTCTTTTGTTCGATCCCACCAATTACCTAGCCGTTCTCCCATACCGGGTCGAAAGAAGTTCGTAATTTTGCCCCAAGTTTCTTTTGGTTCTGTAACAAGGTTGTATCCACCTTTTAGAACTTCCCATCCAAATTTGGCGACATCTTCAACGATGATAAGTCCGTTTGCTATGGTGGCTGTGGGAACATTTACCACGGCCTTTAGAGTTTGAAGAGACCAATGATCATCAGGACTTCTTTCCCATAGTCGCCCGGAAGATACTTCTGGTAGATTGCCGATGAGGTGGTCACCAACAAAACTGTCTCTAAGGGCCTCCTGACGAAGTTCATAGCGTTGCTGAGGTGGTAACACAGGAGTAACCTCTGTATCTAATGAATGTGCATCATTAGTTTCCGGAAGAGCACTTCCTTCTAAAGGAGCTTCTACAGTTGTTTCTTCTTTATCAACTTCTTCTAGACCATAAGCAGCATCCAACTCTGGTCCATAGTTAGCTTCGAAACTAGAAAACTCTTCTGCATGATGCTTGTCAAACTCTGTGCTTTGGGCCTGCCTCACAGAAGACTCATGATCAAGTCGAGCCGTTTCCTCATCACTTAGAGTGTAATCTAGTGGGGTTATTGCTTCATTTGTACCTTCCGATTCTGGATCACGCGGACGATCTCCAAAACTTTCACTAATGAAGATGAACTTAGAAATGGAAAAACCGTCTTGGAATTTATGCATAATAAATCTGTTCATTTTAGCATAGATAAGGCAAAAAAACAAATCACATTGCTAAATTTCATAAAACATGCAGTTGACTTATTTGTATTTATATCTATTCTGAATAATACTTATTTTTTTTATGAGAATTTTAGTAGTTGAAGACGAAAAACCTTTAGCAAACATTGTCGCAAAAGCACTAAAGAACGAAAAATATGTGGTAGATGTTGTTTATGATGGAGAATCTGCCTTAAATATAGTTAAAAAAAATAAGTTTGATCTTCTTATTCTCGACATAATGTTGCCTAAAAAGAGCGGACTTATGGTCTGTTCTGAGTTAAGACGTGATGATTTTCGTATTCCGATCTTGATGCTTACAGCTCTAGGAGGGACGGATGATTTGGTAAATGGGTTTAACTGTGGAGCAGATGATTATTTGGCCAAGCCTTTTGAAATGAAAGAACTTCTTGTAAGAATTAGAGCTTTATTAAAAAGATATAAAGCTAAAAAAAAGCCTAAAATAAAGGTAAGAAATATAATTTTTGATACTTCAAAAAGAATCTTCTTTATAGATGGAAATGAACTAAAACTTTCTTTTCGTGAATTTGGAATATTAGAGCTTTTGTTTTTAAATCTGGGGAAAATTGTTTCTCGAAATCAAATCTTGGAACAGGTTTGGGGAGAAAAAGAAAATAGTGTCTTCACTAATACAATAGATGTTCACATTCGATACTTACGAAAAAAGATAGGGAATGATTTTATTGAAACAGTGAAAGGTTTTGGTTATCGGGTTTTATAAGTAAATATCCCTGGGCTCACGCCACAGGGTATTTCGGTGGAACTAATAAAAATGGTTTTTTTGACTATTAAGAAATTTTTTTCAGAATGAGTTGGTTCCTGACCGGGACCCACCAAGCCAGGTGGGGTTTTTCCCCTCCGGTTCGCCTAGCCGCTGGGCCGGAGGTTTTTATGAAAGCTTTGTCCTTTTTTAAAAATAAGTAACCTTCTTTTATGAATAATTCACTAGAACAACTCGGCATCGATTTGACCAATTTTGATCACGAAGACCTATTTACTTTTCTTGAACAACAAGAAGATCAACCAGCAGAAGATAGAGCTCGTGTTTTTTTAGAAACTTTTTTGTACCCATTTCACCGACTTTCATTGGCTCAAAAATGGAATATTTACGCCCTGGGTGGATATGAACATGGGGTAGAAAATTTAGTCCCTTTTCGAGAAACACAAAAAGCGATTTTAGCAGCCCTTAATATTCAGTCAGGTTCACAAGTGGCTATATTTGGAACTGGAACTGGGCCATTGGAGCGGGAAATTTTTGAGCAAGGAATCAATTTTGGCAGAATGGAAGCATTCGATGGAGATCCCGGAATGTTAGCTATTCATCAACGAAGATTTGGGGATCGTGTGAATGGGGTATTACAAGATCTAAATGAGCCAGTTCGAACAGATACTACTTTTGATCGTTTTACTGCTATAAACACTTTAGAGTTGCTTAATATTTCTGCTTTTCTGCAAAACCTTCAGAAGGTTTTAGCTCCAAATGCCAAAGGAGTTATCGTCACCCCCAGAGAAGGGATAAAAACTTCAATCCCAGTATCGAAAGGGCATTTGGAGGCTTGTGGGATAGAAATGCCAGCAGGATTTTGGGAGGAAATAATGAGGCTAGCGGAAGAAATATGGGATGAACTTTTTTCTGAAAATACACCAAGAACCCTTGATGAAATCGATGGAAAAAAGGTGCAAAGATTTATTTTCCTTTATGCCAAAGTTTCAGGAGGCTTAGCTGATTCTATTCCCTCTGATTTACTAGAAGAGCAGAAAAAAACGATCGCACACCAGTTTTATATTATGGGGCTTTTTAATGCAATTCCTCCGGTAAAAGTAAATATTCTTCCAAGAGCCCAACTTTATGAATACTTTGAAAATGCCGGATTTTCCATTGAAAGTTCTAATCCCATAAATACAGGTCTGTCGGACTTAATTGTCGTAAATAAAATCTAGCTCAATTCGTCTAAAATTTTATCTGCCTCACTGGCTTCTTTTTCATGGTCTAGTTCTCCTTCGTGACGGATAAAAGCCATTTGTTTTTTTTGTATATTTTGTTTCATGGCTTCCTTGTTAGGAATATCCAAGTTTTTTATTTTTTTAGCTTCTTTTTGTTTTAATTCTTTTAGTTTTTCTATGAGCGATTGCAGTTGTGCCTCCGTTAATTTAGGGGCGTTATTTTTTATTTTGTCTTTGGTTTGCTTTGAAAATGTAAAACAAGCAAGCAGAATTGTTTGTAATTGTTTTAAGAGTTTTTCTTTCATTTTTTTATATTGTTTAACCCAAAGGAGGCTTATATCCTTCTGCTTCTTGTTGTGTAGGAGCGAAGTGAGCGATATCCAAAATTTCTCCAATCTCCGGAGGGAGCGTGTCGCAAAAATCATGTTCATCTTTGACTAGTTCACCAACAGAAAAACTTTCACGAATTCCCTCTGCTGAAGCCTGTTGAAATCCTTCTCCCAATCCCAAATTTTGAACAGCATCAGGAGCCCCTTCTGAAGCATTAAGAATTGCATTATCTAAACTTTCACTCCTTTGTTCAGGGGCTTTCTCTGCTTTTTCTTTTTTTTCTGGTCCGTGAAATGAATCTGGGGAATTACTAAACATTTTTGACAAAAAATCTGCTAATTATACCTTAAAACAAAAGGAAATACAAAAAGATTTCCGATTTTTTTAATGAATTTTTAATTTAATCTTCTTTTAATATTGGTTTTATAAACTTATGGAAACTTTAAATTTATTTCCTGTAGAGCAATTAAGAGATGACGTTCTTTGTTGTTTTAGAAAAAATCTGCTTTCAGAATTTGAAAAACAAGATTTTTCCAGTCCTCCATCTCTTTTTTCAGAAGCAGATGGAAAAGAAATCACGGTCTTATTACAGGAAAATCAAAAATCTGGGTCATTAGAGGTCAGAAGGAAATTACTCGCAAAAATCGAAGATTTTCGATCTCAATATGAAAGTGAAGAAGATGCTCTTGTTCGTGCTCAATATCTTCATTTGGAATATTTAATGGCACAACTTGATCAAGGACCAACAAAACAAGCAGAAAGATTAGCTTTTTTGGAAGAAGCTTTGTGTCTACCGGAAGAATACAAAGATGGGCATATAGAAGATGAAAGATTACTTCGCCGACATTTACTTGCTTTAGATGACTATATTTCTGTTATGATGCGGGAAGGGCATGATTTTGCTTTTATAAATAGAAAAATAGATCAATTTTTTGTACGAGGATTCCAGTTCAAGACTCTCGAACAAAAAGAAATATTTAGATTTCAGTCATCCTACATGCATTCTAGGCGAGCTCTTGTGCTGTTTGAATTAGGAAATCGACAGGATTCATTAGAAGAGTTTCAGAGAGTTGCAAATGAACATTGTTTAACTCCTAGCACCACTATTTTTAACTATTTTCGTTTTTTAAACTGTTTTGGCTCAAAAAAAGAAATAATAGAAGTCCTGGAAATGTTATCTCGATGTTTCCAAGGAGACTTTTTGATGGTAGGAGGGGGAATTATTCGAGAAATATTTTCGAAGGGAGGCCCTCCGGTAAAAACTCTTTTCCGAGAAAAACAGAATTTACAAACTTGTTTCC
>CAYFMH010000001.1:42522-61283 GCA_964344165.1 uncultured Candidatus Peribacteria bacterium
GCTTTTGATGAAAACAAAAGTCAGGTAGCTACCGAATGGAAACAAAATGGAGTTGATCTAAACCAATCGGAAGAATACGCTCGGATTCTTGTGGCAGAAGGACGATTAAAAGCTGATAAATCTTTGGTAAAAAAAGGGATTAATATATTTGAGACAGTGGAAATCGGTTATCATCCAGATTATGTTCGTTTTTCGGATTATTTTTTGCCCTTCTTTGGAGAATTAAAAGAAGAAAAGGGAGAAGAACGATTTAAGGATTTGGTTCTGGAAAGTTTAAGAAGGATAGAGACAAGTCTAGAACAAATGCTCATCCATTTTACGGTAGTGCTTCCAGAAGATATTCATAACAAAGGCAGTTTTTCTGAAGCCCTAGCAGGAGAAACAAGATCTGCTATAAAATCTGTTGCTCCACATTTGCAAGCAAATGCAGAAGAGCTAAAGGTTTCTCCGATTTTTGTACACATATTTGAAGTGCTTCATCGTTTATTTAGTCCTAATAGAAATTTACCCCCCCTGGATTTACTTCAACTCGCACTCAAACATGATAGAAGGAGGTCAAAATCAACGGGCATAGCCGAGGCCGAAAAAAAGCTAAACCCAATCCGAAAAACGGGAGATTGGCCAGAATTTTTGGCCGAAATAAAAGATCGATTTGGAGAAGAAACCAATGTTTCTGTGGTCTCTTTTGAAGATAAAAAAGAAAAGTTGATTTTGGATTATAGTGCTCATGAAATTGAATTTTCTTTTTCCCCAAAAAGTCGATTGGGAAAAAAATTCCGTGAAGCGATAAAAACAGGGATCCCTCAAAGGTTGTCTGCCGCTTTTTTAGATGAAAACCGAACTTATCCCATCAGAGAAATTTTGATTATCCCTAGAGGCAATCAATTATTTATTTTTGATAAAGGCTTTTCTATCAGAGAGTTTTCTGCAACTGATGAGGTGATTTTAATAGAACAAGTGATGTCCTTGTCTACTCAAATTAATGGGGAAAGGCTAAGTTTAGAACAAATACAACAAAAAAGTCTTCGGGCCCGTTGGATTTCTTTTGGGGATGAACTACATCGTAAATCTTGCCTGGTTTCAGAAGAAGCTTATATGGCAGCTTTTGCCATGCACCGAGAGCCAAATCCGCCTTTCATTGCCTCGCTATATCTTCCGCTGTCAAAGGGAGAAAGATATGTGGCCGTGATGGGGTTACATCCTATAATGGAAGAGGAGACCTATTTGCATGATATTTTTATGCGAGGGCAAAATCATGAACTTTGGGATTTTTATTTGCAGAATAAAAGGTTTTTTGGAGAAGTGGTCAACCTTTCTCTTGATCCAGTTTTTGTAAAAAGTGCTCCTGCTCCGCTTTGTCATTTTTATGCTTTCCAAGCTTTAGAGATGGGACTAAGATATGGGATTTCACTTTCCAATACCCCAGCTTCAGCTATTTTTAACCAAGTGGGGGCAACTCATACAGTAATTGGAGAAATAAATACGAGACAAGAAACATTGGAGGCCTTGAAATCAGAGATAGGTATCCCTGACTCATTTTTAAAAAAATGGATCCCAGCCTATTTAGAAGGAACTCAGCCAAGAATTGTAATTTTTGATTTTCAAGAAATGCACGAAGCTACAAAATCTTGTATTTCTCGTGAAAATAGTGTAAAATTGCTAGAAAATTAAAAATAAAAATGGTTTCTCTTGTAAAAACATTACTTACTTTTGACCTTACTTTGGCCGTTATTTTGGCACTTTTTATTTTGCATCAAAAAAATATTGTTCAAGCTCATAAAACTCTCTTTTTGAGCTATGTTTTTGGAGCAATCGTCTGGATCTCTGGAGTCTTAGGGATGTTCTATTTTCCAACAGAAATTCTTTATACTGATCAAGACAAACTTGTTTATTTCTTTTCTAAAATGGCTTTTTGGGGACCATTGATCTTTTTCCCCGCGGAGCTTTGGTTTATCAAAACTTACCCTGAAAAAAAGATCAAGCTTGGGTCCTATTTTAACCTTTTCCCCTTAGGGATTGCTTTGTCTTTAGTGTTTATA
This sequence comes from uncultured Candidatus Peribacteria bacterium, assembly GCA_964344165.1. Classification (GTDB taxonomy): domain Bacteria; phylum Patescibacteriota; class Gracilibacteria; order UBA4473; family UBA4473; genus CAYFMH01. Next base: position 44,562 of record CAYFMH010000001.1, read on the forward strand.
AACTTTTTTGATAATACAATCTTTATATCCTTTTTTATTCGGGATGGAGGATATGTTGAAGGAACTTTAGGACCTTTTCAGGGATTATATTCCCTCTTCATTATAACTTATTATATTTATTCGTCTTCTTTACTCCTCATAAAAATGAAAAGAGCAAAAAACCTTATTTTGAAAAAACAATTTCAATATCTTTTCTACTCTTTTCTATTTTTTGGAGCACTAGGCCTCACTACAAACTGGATTTTACCGGCTTTTATGCATACTCCTTATTTATCTGGATTAGGGCCTTTAACTTTCGTTTTTGTTATTATCTTTTTTCTCTATTCCGTTACCAATTATCGCTTCTTGGATATAAAATTTTCTCTCCAAAGAACCCTTACTTATGTTACAAATACTAGTCTCTATCTCTTTTTGTTCTATGGATTTTTTCGAGCTTTCAATACCCAAATAATTACTCAGGAAATGTTCCTTTTCTTGCTCTCAGGAACATTTTTAGCCACTGTTTTTATCTGGAAGGATACGCTTTCTTCTTTTGACAAGCTTTTTAACTATTTTCTTTACAGAAAAGAAAAAAACCCAATCCAACAAATCCAAGAAAGCCTTTATGGATTTAAAATTTCTATGGATAAGGGGCTCAGACAATTGGCTCAAGCTCTGCAAGTAAATCATGCTCAGTTTGAATTTGCTAGTAATGGCATAAATGGAAATCCAAAAAATCAAGCAGAGTTTTCTCTTTTTATTAAATATTTTTCTAAAAATCCTCAAAAAGAGTTAGTAAAAGAAGAGTTAAAATATGAACTCGTAAATCTCAAAAAAAATTCAAATAAAAAACAAAAAAAACAATTAAAAACAATTATGGAAAAATATATGGTCTCGGCTGCGATCCCTGTTTTAAATGAAGATAAAAAACTTTTGGGAGTTCTTTTCCTTGAACATGCAACAGATGAAAAACTTTTTTCTTCCCAAGAAATACAAGAAATCAAAAGATTGCTAAAAGAGGCAACGATTTATCTCGCAAAAGAGAAAAATCATCATGCCATAAAATCAAAGCTAAAAGACTCAAAACAGGTAAAAAAAGAATTTATCGATGGTTTACTCCATGAAATCAGAACTCCGCTTACGGTTGCTTCTAGTATGAAGGATTTAATCGATTGGAAAAAATTAAAACCAGAAGACCAAAGGTTTCTAGATACAGCCCAAGGAAGCATTTTTGAAGTGAGTAAAAAACTCGAAAAAGTTTCAGAAGCTTTTCGTTGGCAACATCATCTTTTCCCTCTGGAAAGAATCGATACCTGTTTAGAAGATATATTCCGGGTAGCCTTAGAAAATTTACAAGAATCTTATCCGAATATTTTTGAGCAATCTCATCTAAAAGTAAAACCAAAATCCTTGGCCACAAAAAAAATTAATGTTGATTTTTATCAGCTCAAAAGAGCTTTTTATGAAATTATAAAAAATGGGCTTTTCTTTAACATTCAAAAAAACAAAAGAGTTGAAATTAGGGTTTCTCAAGAAAAAGAAAATTTTGTGATTGATTTTATTGATAATGGGGTTGGAGTAGAAAAGAAAAAATGGGAGGACATTTTTGAATTACTCCACGTGCTGGCTTTTAGCCGAAATCGTTCGGAGTGTGGGATTGGGACGGGGTTAACTTTTTCCAGGGGAATAATCGAATCCCATGGAGGAAGCATAAAAGTTATCGAAAGTCAGGAAGGAAGAGGGACAACTTTTCGGGTGACTTTTCCTTTGGAAGCAAAAGGAGATTAAGCTCGGCTCCTCAAATATTGATCAGCAACTGCTTCCATCCTTGCTTTGAATTCTTGTAGTTCTTCCCAACTTATTTCCGGGCATAAATGTTTAACGCCATCCTGGATTATTTCCGGACGGAATTTATCTTCGTTTCCATATTTCTTTCGCATTTCCGGAATCGACAGAAAATCATCATCATAAAATTCTGCACCAGGAAGAGGGATGTATTCAAAAAAAGTTGCATCGGCGATGACATCGCCATATTTCTGGCAAAGGATTTCAAAGTGCTGAAGTGTATTCGTTAGACTTTCTCTATTATCTCCCTTTGAGCCAACAATGTAAGAAAGGATTGTTTTGGTTGTTCTTCCGGCTTTTTGAAGTGCGGAAAGAGCTTTTTCGTACACTTGAGGAGTAGATCCTTTTCTCATTGTTTTAAGCACACGAGAATCTCCTGATTCCAATCCTAATAAAATTATTTTTACCTGTAGGTCTTTTAGTTTTTGAGCCATTTCATCATTTATCCAATTTGCCCTAGCAAACATAAATTCAAAATCCAACTTTCCTTGCATTTCAGGCGGCATCGCCTGATAAAAGGCTTCAAAATATTTTCTGTCTCCTAGAAAATCAGATTCTACCTGCAATATTTTTCTTCCCCCTAATTTATGGACGTGGTTAAGCCGTCGCCAGGCATCTACAGGAGGATCCACTCGCATGCCTTCATCTTGTCGAGAGCAGGTTCGACATCCTCCTGATTGAGCATTAAAATAACACCCTCTTTGGTTCATAAAGGTAAAAACATGATCTTCCGGAATTCCTCCATATTGATCAACAAAATTTCGAGTATAAGCTCCTAAATCTGGGATGAAATCATAATTCATATCGGTCCAGGTAGCCTTTTGTCTCCCAGTGGAAAAATCAATAGGAATCGGCCCCAAAGGATTAGAGACTATTTCACCGCTTTCGTCTCGATATACCAATCCTCCAACCGTTCTCAGATCCTCTCCTTGTGCTAATTGTAAAAACGATCCCTCTCCATCTCCTTGAATAATTCCATTAACTCGTTTTTGATTTCGTAAAATAAGAGGTGCTAGTTTAGTCGCGTAACTTCCTCCCAAATAAATTTCGGCTCCCATTTCTTGCCCTATTTCAGCAAGGGCTAAAGTTTCATCATTGTAGGAACTAATGGTAGGACTTATCCCAATGAGGGTGGGAGAAATGGCTCGAAGCCTATCTCTTAGTGTCTCTCTTGTCATGACAGCCTTGTCCAAGACGGTAATATTTCCTTCTGAACCTTGTGCTCGCATGTGAGAGGCCATAAGCCCTAATCCATAAGGATGCCAGTAGTCAGTATAGTTTTTGGTGGTTGGTTCGTACCCTCCTTCTATCCCATCAGCATGAGGATTTATGAGGACGACATTTTCGTGATTTCGCATTTTTTGAGGTTATTTTTTATTTTACTAAAAACTAAAGCTCATTCATTTTTTTACAAGGTAAATCATCTAAAAACATTCTTATTTATTTTTTAGAAATAATTTTTTCCATATTTTTTCGGGATAAGTCTCTGTTTTTTCTGGCTTTATGATTATCCTAAATTTAATTGTTCTTTTTGTGTTAAGTTCGGTGGTGGTATTTTCTTTGACCATGATTCAGGTAGTAATGAAACTGGGCAACTAGTACCTCCATTTATATTAAGAGGAGATTAAATATTTTTTAGAGCTTCCCAAATCTTTACCATGGCCTCCGTATCCAACTCACAATATTTTAGTAGATCAGTATAAATCTTGTCTTTTTCTGCTTGATGAAGTCCTCCAAACATCATCTGTTTCCAGCTATTACAAGCCATGCCTCCATCTTGAATAGTTAACTCTTTGTAGGAAAGTTCAGGAACAATAATTGGTAGGACTTTTTTGATCGAAGCACTTCCTCGGAAATCTGGATGGACATACAACTGTTTAGAAAAGATCTCCATGAGATCAAACTTCCGTTGGTTTAAATCGTAAAAAAAGTCAGCATACTCCGGTACTTGCTCTGCCAGATCTTCATTGCATTTCATCTCGAACTTTTTATTCCAGACCACTACTGATCCTGTTTTTCCGATGTGTTTGGAGAGCTCTTTTGCCAGAGCAGGCATAGGGTTGACATCTGTGTGGTGCACATACTCGTTGTGAGTTATTTTTTCATCCTCATAGACGGTATGAAGTGAAAACTGGAATGGCACCTGCTGGTACGGACGACAATCATCAAAAATAGGAACGGCCGTAGGAAATGTCTCATAGTCGAGGAAGTAGAGCGGAAAGACGAGTTTTTCTAGCTCTGCTTGGATTTTTGAGGTTTTAATGATGGGAGATTGTCTTTTTGTGACCAAAACCTGGTTCATTTGGTTTTCAGAAAGTCCAAAGTCATCTGGGATGTCTGTAATTTCTAAAATGTCCGCATCAATCAGTTTTCCGAGGTTTGGAAGGCTATTTCCAATTCTACAGATGTCATGTACGGAATAATCAGGCACTTCAGGATGGCTATAGTAAAAAGTAGGACATTGATTTGCTCTGGCTTTGTAAATGCAGTTACAAACACGAGGCTCCTTGGCCTTTTTAAGCATTCTGAGGGCATCATCTATCTGGATAAGTAGTTCTTGCTCTAGATCTTTTATTTCTTGGCTTATATCAGTTATTTTGAGTAGTAGTTTAGGAACAATTTTGCCATCTTTTCGAAATTCTCTATTGAGTTCGATGAGATTTACTTTCCCAACTCTTAACCCTGCTTTTTCTAAGATGATTTTTTGGAAGCCAGCATCGTGGAGATATTTCGATTTTGGTTCTTGTTTAGAGGTACTTCCTTTGACCTCATTGATTATCCAGTAGTCATTCTTGGAATCGTACTCCAAAATATCAACCATCACCAAACAGTCATCGGTTTTCACAGTTGCCTGAAAAATACCGTCTTTACTGTCAGTCATGAGTTTGACTGTGTTTTTTAGGGCTTCTTCGGCGTTTTCCCCGGCAAGTACACCTTTGGGGAATAGTTTTCTGGCCCAGCGTTCCACTTCTTGGCCTTGTTCGGAGAGTTGTTTTTCGAAGTCTGATTCTTCAATGTCTTTAAATAGCTCTGGTTTGTAGTGGTAGAGCCAGAAGTTTTTTTGGCATTGGAGGTAGAGGAGAAAGGTGGATTTAGTGAGGTGCATTGATATTAAAGCGTTAAATCTCCCCAATCTCCAATATCGGAGGCTTGGTATTTTGATTCTTGATTTACTTTCCAGATCCCACTGTGTTTGACCACAATACCTCCCCAAAGATTTTTTCCTTTCTTGTTTTGTTCTTTGAAATACTCCTGCAAGGATTCAGATTTGTGCTTCGTTTCCTTGCTGGTGACGGTCATTCCATCCTTGGTGTCAAAAATTCCAATCCGACCATCCTTGGTAGCCACAATAAAGTCTGGGTAGAAAAGATTCTGATTACCTTTCTCATCCGTATATTCGATGGAAAAGTAGTCTCGTCCATAATCTCCATTTTGGAACCACCAATCGACATTTTCTGAAGCTTCTAAATAGTCGATAAAAGACTCTTCATTCTTTCTCCCGTCATACTGCTTTCTGATATAGAAAGGCTCTAAAATACTCTTTTTTGTAGCTTTAACCTCATAATCCTCTGTGAACCCATAAGAATCTAGAATCTGAAAACTATGGATTTCTTTGGACTGAGCGACTTTAGCCTGTTCTTCTTTCTCACGAAGCGGCTTATACTTTTCAAGAGCCAACCCAATAACCTTGCGCATAATACTGTGTTCTTCTTTTTGGAGATCAAAGGCAATGACCTCATAGAGAGGAGGATTGGCGAAAGAATTATCCTTGAGCCAGATATTGAGAGCTGTTTTGAGTTTTGGCCATGATCGCTCTGGAGCAAATTTTCTGTCTTCACTTTCTTGTATAGCCAATTCCTTATACAGAAGCAGGTTGTAAGTTTTTTCGGTATCATGTCGAGAAGCCTCGTAAGCAAGAGTTTCTTCATTTTTTTGGAGCTGTTCTTGAAACTCATCAAAACACTCGATTTTAGCGTTTACGATGAGATTATTGGTGAGTTTGGCCGCTTTAGTTTCCAGACCTTTGTTATTGAGCTTTTTTTCTACCTGATCAAATATCTCATTGCCTTTGAGTCCAAAGTATTCATCTGCTATTTGTACAAAGGTTTGTTGGAAGCTGTCTCCCAAATCTCCATACTTGGCTCGTTTGATAAAGGTTGATTCTAGGCCTAGTTCTACATCCTGTTTTCTGTAAGCTCTGAGGACGGAGGGCTTGTTTTCTCCCATCTTGTTATCAGGGAGTTGGATCTGGTTGCTTTCGTAGTTGGTGTAGAGGTAGGCTTTGTTGAGTTCTGGAGTCGAGTAGTGTTTAGCCTCTGGCATACGGAGAGCTCGTCCTATGACTTGTTCTTTAAACATGGGCTTCTTAATCTCTCGAAACATCACCAATATCTGAGCCCTTGGACAATCCCATCCAGTAGCAGCGGCTTGTTTGAAGATCAGTACATCAATTTCACTGTTATTTTTGGTTATAGCTTCCAAATTTTCCTTTTTATCAGAAAGCCAAATAGCGATCTGTTCGTTCTGTCTGCCTTTGTTTTTGAGATGATATTTAATGAGCTCTAATTTGCTTTCTTGGGTGGCATCTTTTTCTTTATCATCATTGGGAAGCTGGATAAGAATGAGCGGGTTTATATCTAATTCTAAACCATTGTAATGTTCTGCTAATACTTGCTTCTTCTGAAAAGCCAGATCAATAAGTAGTTCATCTTGGTCTTCATAACCTTTTTGAGACTGGACTTTCTCTATTTCTTCCAAGGACATTATTTCCACGCTTTCTTTGATCAGGCCTTCTTCTACCACATCCTCTCGTTTTACTCGCATAAAACCGGCTTTCCCATCTTCTATATCGCTAATGGACGGTTCAAATGATGGGGTAGCGGATACATGAATCTCTATGCGAGGATTGAGAATGTCGATCAGATCCTGAGAAAGCTCTGTATGGGTGGCGATGTGAGCTTCATCTACAATAAGGACAATTTCTCGCCCTTCTGCGTGAGTATTTTTTATAAATTCATCAAAAGAAACATTCTGTTCTCCAGAAGTCCTCAGACGACGATTATCTTTTGCTCGAGAAACTAGTTTTTGCCAGTTGATAAAAAAGACCTCATTCTTTTGAAGTAGACCATTATTGAGATCATTCATATCTCGAAGTTCTAGATTGGCCACACCATGGTTATAGTATTTGTAGAGTTTCTCCTTACTCTGCACATAAGAGTCCTCATTGAAGGAGATCCACACAAAGGCTTTATCTACTTCAAATTGCATATCTCCTGAAATTCGTTTAAGAAATTCTGCCATCATGATTGTCTTGCCGCTTCCTGTGGGGGATTTGAATATCAAAGGGGCTCGGCGGGTCCCACTCTTCCACAAGTGATAAAAAGTGGATTTGAGCTTATTGATGGCGAGTTCTTGGAAGTTTTTGAGTTGCATATTAGATAAGACCGATATGTTTATAGACCTCTAAAATTGGGTCAGGGATATCCTCACAGGTGATATTTGGATATTCTGAAAAAGCGGACTTGTATTCGCCCTTCATCCACGAGAAGATGTAGAGTTTTACTGCTTTCCCACTGGAAGCTAGTTTCTGAACCAGCTCTTCTAATTGAGCTTTGTTTTCTCGGAAGTAGATTCCAGTTCTTTTTTCTTGGTTTCCGAAAACTTGATAGAAGTCCGTGTTTTCTAGTTCATCAAAGGTATTTTCTTTGAGAGCCAGCATACAGCCGACCTTTTTGGCGAGCAGAAGTTTGTCCTCATCTGTAGTCTTTCCTGTAGTAGATTTGGGGATGAAATCGGCTTGGTAGTATTTGAGGTTGCCGCCAAGACCTTCTACTTTTTGGTCTTTGGTATTGGTGTAGCCTTGCATGACTCGCTTTAGACGTTCGTAGGTAACCTCTTCACAGATATTGTTTTCGTTGTTGGTGCAGAGGATGAATTGGCGATTCCCTCCATCTTCTTTGTTGAGTTTTAGGACGGCGTGCCAGAGATCCCTGATTTGGAGACAAATTCTTATCTACGAGTCCTGGAGAATCGGATGTTGATTCGTTGGATTTTTGGAGAGATTCGAAATGCGATTGATAACAATAAAAAAACGGTAGATTTGGGAATTGCCGGGACGTATATCCCGATTGATATTTATGAATTTTCTTCGGAGTTGATGAATCGAGTTTTTGGTTATCAAACTAGCAGAACTGGATGGAAACAAGATTGGCAAAGTAAAAATGTTTGGTTTGCTCTGAAGGCAGTGGCAAAGATTTTGGATTTTCAAAATGGAGAAAAATGTCCTTTTTCAGCTACGGATGAAGGATTTAATTTTCCATATCAGACGATAGAGGAGGTCCTGTGGGATTTGGGATATGCTGAGGAAAAAGATCAAGAAGGTAATTTAGATGGAGAACACTGGCTTTATAAAGAATTTAAAGATCATCTTACACAGCGGGAAATTATTTGGGTGATGCTACATTTTGTTTCTAGGAATTCTATAAATACAAGAGAAGATTGGAGCTTGTATTGTAAATATTTGGTAAAAGCCAAAAAAGAAGCAAAAAAATTAGGGCTGCCAGATGAGCTTTTTGCTCATGCGGTAACTTATACAAAACGAGGTACTGATTTTGAGATTTTTCTTCTTTCAAATTTAAAAAAATACATGAAAATGTACCAGGTACTGTATCAAGTCAATTTTCCAACAGGAAGTGGCTCCGTGTTTCCGGTACATACTGGAGAAATTATTGAGCAGGTAAAATTACATTTTGAAGCGGAAGTGAAGAGCAGAATGGCCGGTGATCGGGAAAATTATGAAAAGTATGTAAAACTGCTTCGAAATTTTATGAAAATTTATGTGCTTCCGCATTATGCAGAGCAAGAATATGCGGATGTCTTGGCCGCCCAAAAATCAGGAGACTTGCCGATGGTAGTAGATTCAGCAAATTCTGCAATCGAAGGTTTGAAGCGTGAAGTTCAAACTTTTGTAGATGAAATTAAAGGACTTGATGCAAATTACTTTGAAGAAAAATTTATTCCTGATGATATCGAAGAAATTGTTTCAATATTTTTGGAAACATATTCGAGAAAAGATCTGGGGAAAGCATTAGATTATTTAGCTGATGGTTTTTATAATCTAAAAGCTTCATTGGAGGCACGGAGTGAATGGAAAGTAGGTGAGTGTACGGTGGGGCTTCAGCGATTATTGTATCCCAAAAAAGAAATTGTAGATTATTATGATCTTGATGAGGCAGTAGAAAAACTAGAAGAATATATTCCTGTGATAAATGAAATAGCACCTGGTTTTTTTGATAAGCATGGCTTGCCAAATTCTTTTGAATCTTATCGGGAAGTTTTGGGAAAATATGGGGTTGAGATGGGGGCTAAAATGGTTAAATGCCATGTTTTTGTACGAGCATTGATGTGGGATCTGCAGCGGATAGAAGAACGAGTAGCGGCGGGAGAAGATCGTGCAAAAGTGGAAGAATATGAAAAAAAATTTATGGAACATTCTGTTGTTGAACTGAGAAAAATTCTTGGTACGGAAGAAAAAGAAGTACTGTCAGCCCCTGAAGTAAAGGAAATAACTCCTAAAAAGGAAGAAAAACCCACTGGTGTGAAAGATCTTCTAAAAAAACTTGGGAAGAAAAAGAAAAAATAATCTATGATGCCAATTGAAATACATCAGGGTTGAAGCAAAATCCTTGTCCCCGGTGATTTTCAATTGTTTCTCCGTATTTTCCGAGTTTTACTTTCATTTTGCAGATATAAGTATCTATGATTTTATTTTTTCTAGAATCTGGATCATCATAGATTTCTAGCATAATTCTATCTCTGGAGATTGTTTTTTTGGGATTAGAAAATAAACAATTCAAAATTCTTGCTTCAGTGGGGGTGAGGTGAGTATTGGTTATTTCTTGTGCTCCAAAAAAAAGACGACCTCGTCTGGTATCAAAATTTAGAGCCCCAATACTTTTGATCGCACTGGTCTGCAGATTTATGGAATTTCCCGTTTCTAGAGCAAATCCAGAGCTGTTTACGGTTTCTATTTTGAGAGGAAGAGGTGAAATTTTTCTTCGGACTTTTAATATCATTACATCCATCGCCTTGGGATCTTCTGCATAGCTTCCAGAAATCGCTCGGAGTGTTTCCCTCGAAAAAACAGTTCCCGGAGCACTCATAAGTTTGAGCATAAGATTAAATTCTTGTTGTGTAAACTGCACCTTACTATCTTTTACACGGATGGTTCTCTTTTTTCGATCAATTTCGTCTATGTCCAGGGCTTCTAGGTCGATAGCTATTCTTTCAATCACTGTGGTTCGGATGAGGTGAGCGAGTTTTTTGGGATCATTTGGGATTGCTCCAAAATGGTCAAAAGTAGAAGCTTCTTCTGGTCCATGGACATGAAGAGCAGAAGTAAGAGCAAGAATAGGCACATTTCCTACTGTTTTTGGCCTTGTAGCTTGAGCTATTTTTAGAGCTTCGTCTATTCGATCAGAAAAAATAATAACAGCGGCAGTTGTGTCTGATAATTCATCAACTTCTTGTATATCAATCGCGGTTCCGAGCTCGACTAGGCCATCAGTCAGAGCCAGGGGATGTTCTTCTTGAACGAGGTTCCCACCAAGAACTATTTCCATTTTTAAATGTTGAAATTATTTTCGTTTATAACGAAAATACAAAAAAAGTCAAGTAAATATTGACAAAAATTATTTTTTTTGTATAAAAAAATCGTCTTTCTAATTTTACCAAAATGGAACGGTTAGGAACATTAATTCCACCAATTTCTCGAGGAGAACCAATTGTTTTTGACGTTTCTGGTTGGTTTGGAGGACGAGTAGATCGGACTTTAGAGTTTGGACCAATTCCACCAGGTATGCGAATTCCTCCTCACATCATTGAAAAACAAAAAAGGCGGAAACAGGAGGAGGAAAAAGATTACCGACTTCCTTTGTATGATGAGGGACAAAAAGAAATGCCTTATTGGCCACCAGGGCCTCATCCAGAAATAGAAAGGCCTTCGGAGGGACCTCCTTCAGGTTATTGTTATCGACCAAATTAAAAAAAGCAGGAGATTGTTCCTGCTTTTTTTAAAGAGATTCTTATAAGAAGTTATTTCTTCTCACCGCAGATCCCCATCGGACACGAAGGACGAGTAAAAAACAAACAAGCCACGCTACAGAGCATGAGTAGGTGAGAGAGCATTGGCATGGTTTCTCCCCAGTGGATGGTGGCCGTAGCGATGACCGTAATAACTGCAAAACCAAGCAGAGAGAGTTTATAAACTGGCTTTGGGACTTTGTTTCCCAGAGCGACCGCGATTCCACCACCGACTTCTACGATGATGACGAACCAAGCCGCTATGAGTCCGGCGGTTCCAGGGATTCCAACTTTTGTTTGGACCATGCCTTGGATCATAGTTGGGTCCATGAGTTTCATGACACCAGGGACGAGAAACATAAGGACAACACCAATCCGGAGGAGACCAAGTCCGAGGGCTGGGTTTTCACAGCAGCAGATGCTGCAAGATTCTTTTTTTGCCATTTTTTTAGAGGATTAAAAAAATAAAAAGCACCCTCGACCCTAAGTAGGTTGAATAAAAAAGGCAAGTTTTTTTGATTTTTGGTTTTTTAAGATTTAAAATCCTTTTGGTTTTAAAAATTTAAAATGTTTGAAGAAGGGACAACACCGGCTCTAGAAAATTTAGATTTATTACATTTGGCGGATGATTTTGAAAAACAAGGAAATCATGAGGCTGTAAATCAAGTCTTTGTACTCGTTTTATCGACTGTTCAGGCAGTAGATTTGGTTACTTGGGCTGAAGAATTTAAAAAATCTGGAGATTTTCGTGTCGCACTTGATTTGTGTGATTTGGTAGAAGATATTGTAGACTCATCTGGAGATGAATTTGAGGATTTGGGGAATGCCAGACTTTTAGCGGATGAGATTGAGCAAGCAATGGGTTTGAAACATGAAGAATTAGAGGTAGGAGAGTTGGAAGTAATGTGTTAGAACGTCGATTATTTGTGTGAAATTGGACTTATTTAATATTGTAACTTTTATCATTTTTAATCCTGGTTTGATTTTTTTGGCAAAGTATTGACTTTTGCATAAAAAAAATGTAGGAAGTTGGTATGGGAATTATTGTTCCAAAAAAACCAGAATATTTAAGATCTATAAGGGCAGAGGAGCTTCGGTTTGAGGAGGAAAAGAATTTTTTGTTAGAAAATCCGGATCTCAGCAAGACACAAAGGATGCTGATTAGATCTAGGTGGCTGATGAAGGATTTATTTTTGTGTGGAAAAGCAATTCCAGGAGAGTTATATTGGCTTTTAAATTTTTGGGGAAGGGTTCTTATTCCTTCTATTCTTTTATCATCTTTTCTTTTGTTGGCTCCAGAGGATCGGGCTAAATTCCTAGAAAAAACCGAGAATCTTATAGTTGATTTTCATAAAAGAGTTACCTTAATCCTGGATTCTCAGTCAAATTCCTCTCACGTAGAAAAAACGAGGGAGCTTGTTGGAGAGCAAGCTAAAGCTCTTTGGGATCGAGAAATTGTTTCAACAGCCCGTGCAGAGCCACCTGAAGAAGAAATATTCATCGTTCCAAAAGGTGGGGATACTTCTCAAGCTATTATTGTTTTTGCCAAAAATAGGGGATTTCAGAGTGAGAATACTCATGTTTGTTTTCCAGATGGGAAAAAATATAAATTAAACGATCAAAATCTCCCTGTGGTGAAAGCTGGAGAGGAGATTGTGATTACACAAGAAAATGGGGCTGTAGAGATGTGGGTGATGCGATGAGATTAATCTTTTATCAAACTTTCCCCGGTCATTTCCGGTGGTGTTTTGACTCCAAGTAGTTCACAGATCGTGGGGGCTATGTCGGCGAGGGTTCCTTTTTTTCGAAGGTTTAGCACTGATTTATCTTGTTTTAGCACGATACAGGGGACGAGATTCTTCGAATGAGAAGCAGAGGGATCGCCATTTGGGTAGATCATCTCATCGGCGTTTCCATGATCGGCCGTGAGAATAATATCATACCCCTTTTCTTGAGCGGCCGGGATGAGTTTGGAGAGACATTCATCGAGGATTTCGATGGCTTTTTCAGTCGCTTCGAGATTCCCAGAGTGTCCGACCAGGTCGGCATTGGCGAAGTTTTGGACCACGAGTCGGTATTCATTATTTTTAATTTCTGCAAGCGCGGCATTAGTTTGGCGGCGAGCTGACATTTCTGGTTTTTCGGCGTAGGAGGCACATTTGGGAGAGGCGATGAGGATTCTTTTTTCGCCCGGAAATTCTTCTTTTCGTTCCCCAGAGAAGAAAAAAGTCACGTGATTGAATTTTTCTGTTTCGGTGATTCTCAGTTGTGAGCCACCTGCTTTTGAAATTAATTCTCCGAGGGTGTTGGGGATTGATTCTTTACCAAAAGAAAAAGGTTTAACTGCTCCTTCGTAGTAGTCGCCGAAGATTCCATAGTTTTTAATATCAATTTTTACCGGTCGATTGAAATGTTTGAACTCATCGTCGATCAAGGCAGCAGAGAGTTCTCGGGCTCGATCCGTCCGGAAGTTGAAAAAAATCACGACATCTTTCGCTTGGATTTGTCCGTCTTTTACCAGCAGGGTTGGTGGGAGGTAGTAGTCGGATTTTTCTGAGAAATTATAAAATTCATTGACGATTTGGGGCCAGGATTTATTAGTAGCTTTATGACCTGGATGACAGAGAACATCATAGTGGACGTGGACCCGATCCCAGTTCTGGTCCCGATCCATCCCAAAAAATCTTCCCCCAACACTAGCAATTCTCCCAATATTTTGATCGTCGATTTGTTGGAGGTATTCTTTGGCGGTTCGTTCTCCCACATCTCGTCCATCGAGGAAAGCATGGGCAAAGATGTTTTCTATTTCGTACTCCTGAGCCATTTTTTGAAGTCCAAAAAGGTGAGGGAGAAAACTATGGATCCCTCCATCGGAGCAGAGTCCCATGAGATGAATTCTATTTTTGTCTTTGGCTTGCTTAAAAAGTTGAATAAGTTTTTTGTTCTTAAAAAAATCGCCGGATTCGATTTGGTCATTAATTTTCGTCAGCAGCGGCTTCACCACGCGACCAGAACCAATCGTGATATGACCGACTTCTGAGCCTCCAGTCTGAAAGGAAGGGAGTCCGACCGATTCGCCATCGGTTTTGAGCTGGACGACCTTATTTTCGTTTAGTAATTGATCGAGAAATGGCTTTTTGGCATTGGCAATGGCATCGGATTTATCACCTTTTCCCAGGCCAAATCCATCAAGGATAATGAGATAAGCTTTTTTCATCAGAGTTATGTTAGGGCATTATAGAAAAATAAAAACTTGACTTTTTCATTATTTTGCAAATTCTGAATTCAAATTTCTTACTTCTTACCCAACATGATTCTCATCGTCACGGCCCAGTTCAATCATCGCATCACCCAGCATCTCGAGAATGCTGCTGTCGAAGTGCTCAAAAAAAAGGGCGAAAAATACAAAATTATCCAAGTTCCCGGGGCAGTTGAACTGACGGTGGCCGTGCAGCAGTTTCTCCAATCCGGGAAGTACGAGGCTGCGATCGCGCTGGGTTGTGTCATTAAAGGGGCGACAGACCACTATGATTGTGTGTTGAAGTCTTGTACTGAGGGATTGACTCGAGTGGCGCTGGATGAAGGGACCCCGGTCGTACAGGGGGTGATTGCGTCGTCTTCTTTTTCTTTGGCCTGGGAGCGGCGGGGTCTGGGAGCGGATTATGCGCATACGGCGCTCATGATGCGGGATTTGTTGAGGGGCAGAAACACTGATTAAATAATGATACGCAGATTTATTAGATAAAAAAGTGGAACGGAGACTGATATTTTTGAGGGGAAGTTGCTCTTGCAGAGCTAGAAACTCTTTTTCAGCTCTGGATGTTAGTGGCATAAAAAACGGTAGAAGTTCGCTGGTTTTTCCCTAAGTTTAGGGGAAAACCTTCTGAGGATCTTCCGAAAAAGAGGTGTTGAGGACACGAGAGGAAAAGAGTTTCTTTTTGATTTTCCCCTTTTAAATATGCTATAATAGACTTGTTTTTAGTGTTATTCATGCGAATTTTGGTGGTGGTTTTGATCGGGGTTTTCCTCTCCGCTTGCGGAGGGGGGGGGGATTTTGATCCGAATAACTCAAAAAGAGTACAGGAACGAGAGGACGCACTGGAGGCGTTTCTCAAGGCCGAGCGAAACCGAAAAACAATCCCACTCATCACAAAAGGATCTCTGCCGGAGCGAGTTTTTGGTTACTTGCACCGAGCTGAATCTGCCAAGGAATTTTTACGTCAAAAAGTAGAATTAGATAGTATCGATGTGGCTCGGTTTTCTGCTCCAATATCGATGGCTTATGCGAGTGAAGATCCGGCTGAGACGATAGCCAATCTTTTGGCACGGATTGAATTAAATCTTGAACTGGCGATCGAAACAGCCGAGAGGGGATACAATCTGGATCTGATCGATGCCACACTTGAAGAAGTGCAAGGGGCCGGGGATCTGATGATTAACGATTTGGAGTCCGTCAAAGAAAAAACAGTCTCAGAAGATCGAAAAAAAATTCAGGAAACCATCGACCACCTACATCAGATTTTTCAAAACATTGAATTTTCTCTCATAGAAATCCAAGAAGGAATCAAAAATAACGAAATTTTTTCCGACCTGGATGTGCCGACCAATGTAGAAGAGTTTTTACAGTCCGGAAAAACGATAAAATCGGTCCCATTAGAAGTAAATCGAAAAAAGCTCGGGGAGGCGAAGATAAAAAGATATCGAGCTAATTTAGTGGCCTTCGAAAAAGAGTTGAAATCAATCGGGATGGACTCCGAATCGATTCGGACCATCCTGAGTCGACAGGAGCGATACCTCAAAAAAGGAATGAAATTGGTCTTTGGAGTCGCGTCTCTCGAAAAAATATGGGACTGGGTGCGGACGATCAATCGAGAGTACTGGGTGCTCAAATCCATGATAAAAAAAGGCATTGTTGAAGTGGATATGCTTGGAAGCATGGTGGGGCAGATCAAGAAAAAACAGATAAAAATTCTAAAAGAGCAATTGGAGGTTCGGGATGAAACTTTGAACGCCTGGGCCAAGCTGAGAGAAAAAGAAGAAGAACCCTGGAAATGGCAGCGAGAGTTTTACCAAGCTCGAGTAAAAGCTCAAGATTTAACTAATAAGAAGCGTTATGTGGTCCTCATGATCCTGCAGCCGGAGTCAGCGGATAAATTTTGGAGGTATTTTGAAAAATACGCTGAAATGCGAGATAAAAATTTCGAAAAAATGCAGCAGTTTAAAAAATCAGAGGCCGTTTTTCTCGACTACCTTAAATTTCAGATCGCGACGAGCCAGATGAGTAAAGAAGAGGCACTGGAGCAGGTGTATGGGCGGGAGAGGAATATGTAGGAGAAAGGAGAAAGAAGCAAGGAGTAAGGGGGATCTGAAACATATAAAAATTACTTGCTTCATACTGCTTACTTCTTGCTTCCGATTTATTATTTGGAAATAACTAATTTTTTCTGCAATACATTTTTTGAGAGGGAGATTTTTGGTTATCCCTTTTGGTTTCTATTGATATGGAAATTAATGAAATTTAATGAACAAAATTTGTTTGCAATTATTTTTCTTGAGTATATTTTTTATCCAAGAATTTAATTTTTGAACAAAAATTAAAATTAAGTTAAATTCCCATAAAAAGTATAAATGGATTTTAAATTAGATGTTGTTTCGGGAGCTGAGCCTTTACTAGGGTTAGAAGGGGGGAGGGGGGATTTGGGAGTATCAGCTGCTTCTGTTCCTGAAGTAGTAGAATTGGGGGATCCAGGAAAGGATAGTTGTCGTAATTTTTCACACCTATCCGATTTAAGTGCATAAATAAGCGATTTCAGAGAA
>CAYFMH010000002.1:0-46590 GCA_964344165.1 uncultured Candidatus Peribacteria bacterium
ATTATTTATCTTCTCAGCTCAGAAAGCCTTCTCTCGTTTTTGCGTAAGTCCTAAAGTGGGTCTGGTCGGAGAAAGTGGGGCGGGGAAAAGTACACTGACGAGTTTGCTGCTCCGATTATACGATATACAAAAAGGCCAAATTTCCATCGACGAAAAAGATATTGCCCAGGTGCAGCAAGAATCTCTTCGAGCCAATATTGCTTTTGTCCCTCAAGAACCCCTGCTTTTTCACCGGACCATTCGAGAAAACATCGCTTATGGCAAAACAAAATCTACTCAAAAAGCTATCGAAAAAGTGGCCAAAATGGCGAATGCCACAGAGTTTATCAAAGATCTGCCGGATAAATATGATACCTACGTCGGAGAGCGAGGCGTGAAGCTCTCTGGAGGGCAAAAACAACGAGTGGCGATTGCTCGGGCCATGCTCAAAAATGCCCCAATTCTTGTTCTTGATGAGGCGACGAGCGCACTCGATAGTGAGAGTGAGGCGGCAGTTCAGGGAGCGCTAAAAAATCTCATGAAAGGCAAAACGGTACTGGCTATTGCGCATCGACTGTCTACACTTTTGGCAATGGATCGGATTCTTGTGCTTGATAAGGGAAAAGTGGTGGAGGATGGTACGCACGATGAACTTTTGAAAAAAAATGGAATCTATGCCAAGCTGTGGAAGCGACAGGCGGGAGGGTTTATACAGTGAGCAACGCAGAAACGCTGATTTTTATGATTTCACAGATTACGCAGATTAAACACAAAAACACCGATTTAATCATAAGTTAAAATAGATAAGCCCCCGGGATTGTTCCCCGGGGGCTCGTTGAGGGGACCATTGGCTCTAGATAGGCCGTTGGTCACGTGTTCGTTGGAATTTTTACTTGGTGTCAGCCGGCGGGTACCTCTCCTCGATCATCGGGATCAAGGCTTTATGGCCCTTCTCCAGGGCTTTGATCTTCCGGGTGACCCGATTGAGAAGGCGGTTGATCAACTCGATCGGGGCCGTCTCTTTGAAGCGGAAATCCGGAAGGAGACGGTTGTTCTCCACGAAAACCTTCGCCAGAGCATGCTCCGGATTATCGTCGTCCATCCTGAGGCCTTGTTCCCAGGTCACCCCGGTTTGCTTGAATGTGGCCAAAACCTTGTTCTTCAGTTCGGCCTGGCGGGCCTTCCAGGACTTGATCCTGTTTTGGAGCCGGTCATAGGCCTTGTCATAGGCCTCGAAGTCCTCGAAGAGGACGGCATCGGAGAATTGGCCCCAGGTGATCTGGCGGGACACTCCTCGGTGATCCCGGAGATAGTAGAAGATATCTCCATTCTGGTTTGTCGTCGTGATGATGTTCCACCCCTCCTTCCCGTTGACGATGGGAAGCCCTTCCGGAAGGTTGGTGATCCTCGCGAGGCGGAGAGCCTCCTCCAAGACGTTTTCTGCCGGGTAGCAGATCGCGGGCAGTTCGAGTTTGAATTTCGCCCCGAAGGCCTTCCCGAACCGATCGTTCTGGAAGAACGCGAAGCAGTAGATGGGGTTCTGATTCTGATTGGTGGTCATAGATATTACTCCTTGTTGCCCAGTCGGGCGTTTCCCCAATCGGGGTTGGCATTGTGCCGTGGCCATTAGGACCTCCTTAGAGACACATCTTGATCTCTCCAAAAAGGCACCAACGACCACTTACACCAAATAATATTTCAAAGAACAAAATATATGATAATTGTTTTTTATAATTTGTCAATACTTTTTTTGACATCAGGCATATTTTTTTCATAATGCCTTTTATAAGGGTGTAATTGCCAGCAGAAATTCCCTCACAGGTTCAAAAAAATGAAAGAAAATAGCTATTGTTAATTATTTACTTCATGAATAAAAAAATTTTCACCGGCATTGGCATTGTTTTTATTTTATTTGGGCTTGGTCTCGGCTGTGCGACCTGGGCGATGGGATGGGATAATCTCAAGCTGCAGACGAGTCGGGTCTGGGGATTTTTTACGATTGGAAACAATCCTTTTCTTCAAATTTATGATAAAGACCTCAAAGATTTTGTAGAAATGAATATTCCTGACCCTCGGGTTGACGTGGCAGAATTGCGTTCTGGAGGCCCCGGAAAAGATGGCATTCCATCAATTGATAATCCGAAATTTGTAAGCATTGATGCAACGGAGTTTCCCGACGAGGAAATCATCATAGGAGTCTACCAAAATGGTGAAGCCCGAGCTTATCCCTACGGGATTCTTAATTGGCATGAGATTGTAAATGACAAGATCGGGGATACCCCGATTTCGGTCACGCTCTGTCCACTCTGTGATACCAATCCGGTTTTTATCCGAAAAGTGAATGGGGTTGAGACGACCTTTGGTGTCTCGGGGAAACTCTATCAGAGTTGTCTCGTGATGTATGATCGGTTGACCGACACCCTCTGGAGCCAGCCGTGGGGGGTGGGTGTTTTGGGGCCAGAAACCAACGACTTCCTTGAGCGGATCCCAAGTGTCAAAACCACCCTCGGGCAATGGAAAAAAATGCATCCGAAGACCAAAGTTTTATCCACTGATACGGGGTATCGACGAGGATATTTTCGGTATCCGTATGGGACGTACTACACAGATGATCGCTTGATCTTCCCGGTGCGGAATCAAGAGACACGAGAAGTTCATCCCAAAGAAATAATGGCCTATTATTGGATCGCGGATGGTCAGACCCCGGTGGATTATTTTAGCGGGCCATGGGCGGCGGTCAGTTTGGCAGAAGTACAAGAAAAAGAAGAAGTTATTCTCCCTTTTGGGGAGGCCAAAATTAAAGCCATCTGGGATACCGATCTCGAGACGGTGCGTTTTCTCTCGGCCGAGGATGAATTATTGGGGGGAAGTACGGCGTTTGGATTTGTGATCCCGGCGTTTTTTGGGGATTAGTTTTTTTTCGTAAAACACCTTAAATCATCCTGCTTCTTTCGGAATTGTTCTCCTTCGGCGGGCAGGGGACGATTGAAGCAGCTGAAGGATTTTACCGAACTACTTAATTTTCATCAACAGTATGAGATATAAAGCAGGTTCAAAGTTCTACTTTGAATCGTAGAATTCAGAGGATCAACGTGGAACATTGATCCTGCATGGTCTAGGTCGTAGGCATTTTGGCTCCACATGCAATATGGAGTCTGCGTGGGAAAAAGAGAAGGGAATATTAAACTCAAAACGTTTCGAACGGGGTGATACACCCCGTCCGGCTTGAGGAACATAACCCCTATCTGCCTTAAAAACTTAAAATGTTTCGGACCGGTTCACAAACCTGCTCCGACTTAAGGTTTCATGCCCGACGCATATTTTAGATTTTCCCGATATATCTTTAAGTCCTCTATTGTTTTTGAAGATAGTAGTTCTGTTTCTGGATTATAATTTTCTGGTTGTCCTCGCTTTAACAAACCTAATAAGATATCAACTGTCTCAAGAGTAGTAGCTATCGAAAATCTCGTATTTTCTCTGTGTTCTTCATAATCTCTAAGAACTTCTTCAACTACCTCACGATCAGCTTCAGATAAAGGGATATTATTAGCTGGGTCTGCAGCATGAAAATATTCTTCCAAGATAGCCCTTAGGGCTTCGTTTAATCGATTTTGTTTTTCGTTTAATGGCATTTGTTAACATTAAGAAAGAACATTATAGCACGATATATACATAATTGCAACTTGTTTTTTTAACAATAAAGTGTTTTTGTCAATGTGCATTTTTGCAAAAAAAGCGAGCCTCCCCTCTTGCTTTTCTTAATACTTAATACTTACCCCTTAATACTTATTTCGCCTGCTTCATCGACAACTTCACCCGCCCCATATTATCAATCCCAATCAACTTCACCTTCACCCGTTGCCCTTCCTGCAGATAATCCGTGACCTTTTCTACCCGCTCATCCGCGATCTCTGAGATGTGGACGAGTGCTTCTTTCTTCGGCATGTACTCCACAAACGCTCCGAAGTCCATGATGGATTTCACCTCTGCATTATCAAATACATCCCCAATCTTCGGTTCATAGGCAATCGCTTCGACTGCTTTTCGTGCAGCCTTTCCATTTTCCTGACTGGTAGAAGTGATCATGATGAGTCCGTCGTCTTCGATATCAATGCTGACATCGTAGTCTGCACAGAGTCCTTGGATGGTTTCTCCACCTTTTCCGATCACTTCTCGGATGAATTCTGGATTGATGTGGAAAGAATCAATTCGTGGCGCAAACTCGTTCATTTCTTTTCTTGGCTCCGCTATCACCGCCTTCATTTCTTTCAAAATATGCTGTCGTCCAGCCTGGGCTTGTTCAAGCGCTTCTCGAAGGAGGTCTAGTTTGAGTCCTTTTACCTTGATATCCATTTGGAGTGCGGTGATACCGTTTTCATCTCCGGTAACCTTGAAGTCCATATCTCCATCGAAGTCTTCGGCTCCCTGGATGTCAGAGAGGATTCGGTATTCTCCATCGTCAGCCATCAGGAGTCCCATCGCAATTCCCGCAATCGGGTGTTTGATCGGTACTCCAGCATCCATGAGGCTTAGGGTTGAGCCACAAACCGAGGCCATCGAAGATGATCCATTACAAGACAAGATCTCTGACACCACTCGCACGGTGTACGGGAAATTATCAGCGGTTGTTGGTACCATCTGTACCAAAGCTCGCTCGGCCAGAGCTCCATGTCCGATCTCTCGTCGGTTGGTTCCTCTCAGAGGTCGTACTTCTCCCACCGAGTAGGGCGGAAAATTATAGTGGTGAATGTAGGCTTTTTTCATTTCCGGTCGGTTTGGCGTGTCGATAATCTTCACATCTCCAGGGCCTCCGAGCGTGGTGATTGAGAGCGCTTGAGTTTCTCCTCGTTGGAAGATCGCCGAACCGTGAAGTCGAGGGAAAACCCCCACTTCTACGTTGATTGGCCGAATCTCGTCGATCGTTCGACCATCGAGTCTTTTTCCAGAGTTGAACACTTCTGCTCGCATGTTTTTGGCCAATCGTTTTTCAAGGTATCCTTTCATAGCGCCAGCAGAAAGTTCGCCTTCTTCGATTTCGGTGGCGTATTTTTCGAGTAGTTTTTCTTTTACCTCTCCGAGTTTTTCTTTTACGTCATGTTTGGTTACACCTCGGACGTTTTTCAACATATCTTCGGTCACAAAATCATCCACGGCTTTGATCTCGGCTTCTGCTTCTTCCCCAAAGAGTGGTTCTTTGGCTTCTATTTTGTGCTGCGCGGCAAATTCTTTTTGTGCGGCACAGATTTTTTTGATTTCTCCGTGAGCAAACTCGAGTGCGGCCAACATTTCTTCATTGGAGATCAAATTGGATCCAGACTCCACCATCATGATGGCGTCTTCGGTCCCCGCGACGACGAGGTCGAGTTTTCCACCTTCCGCTTCTTCATATGTTGGGTCGAGAATAAAACTTCCATCATCAGCCATCCCGACTCTCACTCCAGCGACGGGAGCTTCAAAAGGGATTCCAGAAATCTGGATCGCCATCGAAGCCGCACACATGAAGAGTGGAGCTGCCGAACGAAGTTCATCTGTTTGGAGCAACGTCCCAATAATCTGCACATCGTTCTTCATTCCTTTCGGAAAAAGCGGTCGAAGTGGTCGGTCGGTCAATCGAGAATTCAAAATCGCCATGTCAGAAGGCCGTCCTTCTCGTTTCATAAATCGAGAGCCTTTGAGCCGGCCGGCAGCGTAGAATTTCTCTTCGAAATCGACCATCAATGGGAAAAAATCAATGTCTTCTCGAGGCGAGTCAGACATCCCAGCGGTGGCGAGGAGAGCCATGTCGCCATGTTTGGCCAGTACCGCTCCATCAGCTTGTTGAGCAAGTCGTCCGGTCTCAAAAGACATCTCTTTGCCGCCCACCTGCAAAGAAAAAGTTTTTACATCATTTTTCATGAGTTTAAGGGATTAAGAAATAATTTTTAGCTATTAGCAATTAGCTATTAGCTTTGTTCGAACAGATAAACTTTGTTAATTGTTCTCTGTTCTTTGATTGAAATCCCCGCAAACATTTCGCGAATTCGGGACAAGGCTTGGGAATTTTTCTCTTCCTAGAGCTAGAAAAGAAAAACGCCGGGTCTTATCCCGAGCGTCTTGATCTTATTTACGGAGACCGAGAGATTGAGTTAGCTTAGAATACTCGGCCGTGTTGTTCATCTGGAGGTATCTGAGAAGTTTTCTCCGTCGACCAACCATACCGATTAGACCACGCCGAGAGTGCTTATCCTTGGGATGAGCTTTTAGGTGCTCCGTCAATTGATTAATTTTTTCCGTGAGGATTGCCACTTGGACCTGTGCAGATCCGGTGTCTTTCCCATGGGTTTGGAAATCTTTGATGATGCCTTTTTTTTGTTCTCGTTGCATGGCGCATTAATTAAGCTGGGCAGGACTTTAGAGATATTCTCTTTATTCGTCAATATTTTTCGTGAGAAATTCAAGGATAACATCTGACCGGATCGCAAAAGATTGATTATTATTGGGATCAGAGCCGATCAGGAGGCCATAAATTTTTCCTTTTTTATCAAAAATACCGGTGCCGGATTTCCCTTGTTGGATCGTGCCATCCAGGACGAGAAGATTTTTTTTCTTTTCTCCATTGACGAGAAAATCAGCTGAAAGTGAGAGAATTTTGCTTTTTTGAGATCTTTTACCATCCAGCCACAGTATTTCTTTTTCTAAATTTGGGGGCACATCCGATAGCTCGACTCCTTTTTTGAGCAAAGGAAAATCATGTTCAGCGCTAAAAACAAGTAAATCATGTTCGAAGCTTCGGGCGATAATTTCAATCTGTTCATCATAATAAAAAAGTTCTTTCCATTCTTGGAAGATGTGATCGGCCGTAATGAAAATATTATCTTTCACGGGGAGCCCATAGCCTACGATTGCTTGATCGGCGTTTTTGAGTGTTACGTGCGGAGGGATCTGTGGAGATTTTTTAATTTCAGTTTTTTGATTACATCCCCAGAGCCAGAGGCACAGAAATGTCAGAATTATTTTTTTCACCTTTTCATTTTATCGTTTTTGATTTGTTTTTAAAGCTTTTTTCTGGTAAAACGATTAAAATGTCTTCAAAAAAATCAATTCCAAAAACAAACCTTGGAGGTCCTGAGAAAAAGGAGGAAGGTGTTTTTGAAATGAAAACAGAAGTTAAACGAAAAATAAAATCTGCCAGGGATAGTTTAGGAGCAGAAATTGAAGAAAAACAAGATAAAAATGTTAGAAAACAAAAAACGATTTCAACCAATGTAGTTTATTCAAGGTATGAGGATGAAGTAATTTCTGGGAAAAAAGTATTAAAATATAGAGCTGGGGAAGAGATTGTTGTACGAGATACAGAGGCTAACACAGAAGATGTTTATGGAAAAGATGGACGACAAATTTTTCATAGGGAAATGAGTTCGGGAAGTAGCGTGGAAAATGTAATATTTGATGTACAAGGAAATCCTCTTCAAGACTTTAAGACTGAAAAGTTAGTAAATCCCAGAATTACTCCTGAAACTTATCTAGAGAGAGTAAAGAAAATTGCTCCGGATAAAGAGAAATTTTTTCGATATGAAAGGTTGTTTTTATCAAGGTATTATAGCCAAGAAGGTCCAGAGGCAGAAAAAAGATTCCCTCCGAAACTATTAAGAGACATTAGAAAACACGGAGAGCAATTGGCTAAAATCCCTCAGTTGAAGACAAAAATAGAAGAGCAATTTGGTATACGGATTATTGTTCGACTTTCAAATGAAGAAGTGGGAGAATATATTACAGCTCATTCTTCAGTTAACCACCTTCGGACGCAACTAGAAAGTCTGGAAAAGGCTCTTGGAGTGTTGTCACCAACTATTATACAAAATATAAAATTAAGAAACATTTATCTTCTGTCTGTTTTTCAGAAAAAAAAAGATGGATATTTAAGTAGAGCAGGGGGTATTTATGATATTATGCAAACTAAAGAAATTATTTTGTTGAATGGTGGGGTTGGAACCATTTTTCACGAAATAGGTCATGCGATAGATGATGCTGATGGGGGGATGGGAAATGAAAACCCTTTGTGGATAAGAAGTGCTAGAACTCATGGAGGAAAAAATGCAGCTGATTATGTCCATGAAGGATATATAAATATAAAAAAAAATATCCTCATAGATTATCCATCTCGATATGCTAAAAAAAATGTAAATGAAGATTTTGCTGAAATAGTACAGCTTCTTCTTGATCGAACTAAAATTCTTTTGTATCCAACAGAATCTATTAACGAAAGAATCAAAACAGAGCCGGGATTAGCCAAAAAAATCCAAATGGCAAAAGATATTCTTTATCGAATGTCGGATGGTTGGATGGATGAACAATATTGGGAAGATTTAGAAAGTAGAGTGGAAATTAATCCTGAGTATTGGAAAAAAAGAGAGGATCGTGGAGACTTCAAACCAAGTCAAAAACGTCAAGATCGGATGGTAAAGGCGGTGGTAAGAACTGGGGATTATAGAGGAAGATTTTTTTAAAACTTCTTAAAGATTTAATTGGCCAATTGTCCGCCTCTGGCAAAAGTGTCTCGAGGTCGGCCTTTGAGGATCTGAGCTCGCCAAGGTCTATAATCTGATTCGAGAAGATCTTCTGAAATAGTTCCGTCTTGATAAGTAATTTCTCGTTTCCATTCGGCGCGGAGCCCGTTGTGAGCATCTGAGATCCATTTGGTTTGGCCTGGAGCGAGCGAGTCGGTCATGGTGACACGAGGGCCGTCAGAGGGGGGAGTTATTTTTGAGATAAAAGGACCTTCCGTCACCACCTTCCTCTGATCATGGGTTCCATAAAAAGTGAAGAACAAATTGTCTCCCTCTACAAAAGCTTGGACCAAAATATCTCCTGGGGTGTTATTTTTTACAACTAGATCTTGCCCCCCTAGATAAATAGTAGCGTCCAATCCGATTGGTTTATAGTAGGGGACCGTGTAGGAGTGGCTTCTCCGATCCAAGATTGGTAACCCTCCAAAATAAGCCGCTCGAAAAAGCGTGGTGGATACCTGGCAGGTTCCTCCTCCGAGTTCTTTTTTGAGATCATTTCCGAGGATCACGAGCTCTCGGACAAATCCGTCTTTTTCGGACACGTTTTTGAGCGTGTGATTAAAAGAAAAGTTTTCGTTTTGTTTAATCACTTTTCCATTAAACTTTCGGGCGGCAGCTCGGATATTTTGTCGTCGTTGATCAGAAGATCCGGTGAAGTTTGATTTTCCGATGGCGATGATTTCTTGTACACCTCGACCTTTTAGCTGCAGGTCAGCAACGATCACTTCAGAAAATATTTTTTGAGAAGGGACTCGGACATTCTTTTTGCCGGTTTTTCGGGATTTTTCGAGGAGTTGGATCAATTTTTCTTCATCGATTTGTGGACCTTCGAGCGGAGTTCCATCAAAAATAATTTCGTTGTATTCATTTCGATCGATCACGACGGCACTGTTTTTTACTCCGTCGATGGCGAGCGCATCATTGAGGAAGTTGTGAAGGCCTGTCGGGGAGATTTTTGTCTGGAAAACCGTTTCAATTTCAAAAAGGTCGTTTTTTTCTTTTACCAGGGCTCCATTGAGATCCATGGGAATTCGAAGTGAGCCCATCTGTATAAAGTGTTGCGGTTCCCACCGGAGAAGTTCTGGTTGGGCCTTAAAGTTCAGCGTCATATTTCGGTCATCAAAAATAAGGTTTATTTCTTTGGATGCATCGTTTTCAACCGCGGCGAAGGTGGCCAACGGAAAAAGCAATAATCCAAACCATAAACATATTTTTTTCATCGGTTTATTTTACTCCAAAAAAAAGGAAAAGTAAATAATTTATACCCTTTTTTTGGTTATTTTAATCGATAAACGCAAATTTAAAAATCTATTTAACAAAAAAATCTCGCCCCAACAAAAAATTATAAAAAATGTTCCTTAATATTTTTTCTCGTTCTTTTTGAAATAAATATTTATAGTGGGAATGGAAATGCTTCAAAAATTATCCCTTTTTGATTTTCGAAACTACGCAGAGCGACACTTTGAATTTGAGCGAAAAGTGGTTTTTTGGGGCGAAAATGGAAGAGGGAAAACGAATATCCTCGAAGCAATATCTCTCCTGAGCGTAGGGAAAAGCTGGCGTGAGAAATCGGCTACGGATCTCATTATGGAAGGCAAAGGTTCAGCGATGATCCAGGGGACTGATTTTGAAAAAAATCTTTTGAAAGTTCAGATTCAGCCCCGGAGTCGAATGTTTCAGAAAAACGAAAAAAAGATTCCACTCAAAAAATATTTTGGGATTCTGCCGACTTTGCTTTTTGTTCCAGAACATCTGCATCTTTTTTCTGGAACCAAGACGGCGCGACAGCAATACTTCGATCGGTTTCTCGCTCAGATTTTGCCGACGTATCGAGATCATTTGTTGCGTGCCAATCGGGCTCGTAAACAAAAAAACGCCATTTTGAAAGCTTACCGAGATGAGTTTCCTCATTTTCCCTACGAACAGATATTGCCCTGGAATGAGATCCTGGCCGAAGTGATTCCGGCGATTTGGAAAGAACGAAGTGAATTTTTAACCCAGATCAACCCGGTCCTGCAGGCAGAACTTGAAAAAATCTCTGCGGTCGCTGACCCGATAAAAATTGCATTGGAAACCCCGGAAGAATTTGAACCGACTTCATCAGGAGTACTAGCATTTTTTGAAAAAAATAAAGAACGAGAAGCGGCGGCCGGGAAGTGCCTGCTTGGGCCACATCGAGATGATTTTGCGTTCTTTTTTCGAGACAAGCCACTTTTGTCCTCGGCCAGTCGAGGGGAGGAGCGGTCGGTTTTGCTCGCCCTTTTGTCTGCCAAAAAAAAACTGCTTCAGGATACCCTGGGGCAATTACCCATTTTGCTTTTAGACGATGTTTTTTCCGAGCTTGATGCGAAGCGGCAGGGCTATTTGGAGCAGATCTGTGGAGAAGCACAGGTGTTTTTTACGACCACTCATGAGGCGCACTTTGAGCAATTTGAGGACGGGGTGCAGAAGTTTGAGATTAAATAAATGGGGCGGCTTGTGTAAGTATTGACAAAAAAACTTTCATCATTATTATGACATAGGTAGTCAAGTTCTGTTTCTGGCTTTCGAGCATGGGGATAGACGATGATTGTAATGATCTTTTTGGAAACGAGAAAGGAACGTGTCATGGCTGAAAAAGGACTGAAGAGTTGGTGGGGGGAGCTCGGAAGTGAGGGGAAAGCAGTCGTTCTGTGTGTCTTCGTCGTTGTCTGTATCGTCATAGGAACCCCTACCTATGGCTATTACGATAATCAGCAGGCTTGGGAGGAATATGCGCCTGCATTCGCTCAATACGAAAAGAACACAGGGTATCTCACGACCAACATAACTCCACTAGGGGAGGAGCTTTGGGAGTCCACAGAGTTGGAGAGTGCTCGAAACCTAATCGGGGAACTTCTTCCGGTCATGGAAGGACGGGTAGAAAAGCAGTTGATTGCCAAACTTCGATGGAGTGATCGACTGCTTGCGAAGGCGGAGCAGAGCCAACTGGCCATTGACGACAAGACAGCATTGAGTTTTGCTAAGGCAATGGGCTCCACTATAACTTCGTTCAAGTATGAAAAACCGCAGGAACCCGCTCCTCTTTGGTTGGCACTGATCGGTTGGCTGGCGATTGGCGTCATAGCGGCAGTGGTATTTATTTGGGTGGGAATTTTCTTGTACGACAAAATCGAAAACCTTATATTTTCCTGGAGAGCTGCCCGCCAAAACTGAGCTCTGCTTCTCCTGATTTCAAAAAAAGATCATTCTCCTCGCGCCGGCCTACGGGTCGGCGCATTTTCTTTTTGCGTCTTTTTTTTGACTTTTTCGTGGAGGGTGGTTTTGTGATCAAAAGAAAGATCAATTTTGGCACGAAAAACGACAAAACTTCCCGAAATTTTGAAACTCTTGCCACCGTTTTTATGACTTTTTGGAAAAAAACTCAAAAAAACTTTTTCTCTGAAATCGCTTATTTATGCACTTAAATCGGATAGGTGTGAAAAATTACTCAATTTTTTATTGACAAAGTGTATTTTTTTTGTATAAAATATTTTGCTAATATTTAAATTCAAGAGATTTATGGAAAAAATTAGAGATTCTTATACAGAAACAATTGATTTCATACAAAGAGAGTTATATATGCCCCTGGAAGAAGCGGAACAGTTTTTGGAGTTAACAGAATTGAATATTGAAAGTGGAAAAACTATTCAATCAGAAAGGGCTAAAATAGTAGATCATATTTTGGGAGTTGAAAATGCTTATTCTGATTGGACTGATGAAGTAGCAGTGGCCAAAAGAAAAGTAACGCTAAATGATGCTCGTTTTTCAGATTTCCCTCAGTATTTATTTGATGAAGAAATGCAGAACATCAGTGCAGTAGAGATTGCAGCATATACAAAATTAAGAGAAACCTGGCCTGATTTGGATGAAACAAGTGACAAAATAATTGAGATGTTTTGGCAGGGTTGGGATAGGTTAGCGGCAGAGGAAACTGAAAATGGAGGTATTGATATTAGAGATCTGTTTAATTTTTTAACAAATTTTATGTATTTTTCTTGTTATCGCGAAGGTTCTTTTAGGCTTTTAAATAGGTTGAGTATAAGTTTGCATGAAAATGGAAGCAAGTTTGGATCATTAGCTTCAAAAATAAACCTTCAAGAATTTGCTTCAATGGAATTGAAGGATGGAGAATCTCAGTGGATTTCATTTACTCCTCCTGAAGAATTCAACGGTTATAGAGGAGTTGAAAATGTGGTTGAAGTGTATAGATATGTTCCTGTGCGTGGTCGTTTGAAGCTTCGAATAGTATTACAAAAAGGACAAAAATCTGGAGAATTAGATGGTGGTCAGATGAGAGTGTTGCTAATGGGAGATGAGAATGATATGGAAGACAAAGCTAAAGCCGAAGAAAATGGATGGTTGAGAACTCAGGAAGAATTAGTTAGATTAGATTTTAAAGATAGGGTGTTTCAAGCATGTGATTGATAAAAATTTTGTTTAAACTGGCGCAGTTTATACGTTTTTTTGACTTTTTTATTAAAGATAAATACATTTTAATCACAATGAATATCTCTTACGTCATTTGGGCAGAAGACAATGGGTTTGTGATCCGTTGTTTGGAATATCCAGTTGTCACCCAAGGCAATACCAAAGAAGATGCGATTGAAAGTTTGAAGGAGGCGGTTGAATTATATCTCGAAGAAGAGAGTGATTTTGAGTCGCGTTCGATTGAAAATTTTGAAACTGGTAAACTTCTTGTTAATGCCTAAAAGATATTCTTCAAAACAGATATTAAAAGTTCTTCGCATTGTGGGGTTTGAGATTGTTCATCAAAAAGGTTCGCACATAAAACTTCGAAATACAGAAGGGTTAACAACTATTGTAAAAGCAAATCAAAAAATTATTCGGCAGGGAACTTTTTTGGAAATTTTAAAACAAACTAATTTGACAAAGGAGGTATTTGAAAAGCTTTTAAAACAATGAATTTTGCGCAGCTTTCTTTCGGAATTTTTAGTCTAAAAATCTACGGGATTCTTATTGCCCTTGCCTTCGTAGTGTCATCCTACCACTTCTATCACACGCTCAAAAAAAAGAGCGTGTTGGTGGATTTCTTTTTGCATCATTATTGGCGATGGGTCCTGGGAGGAATTGTGGTGGGGCGATTGGTGGCCGTAGCGCTGGAGCCAAGCATTATTTTAGAAAACGGAATTTATTTCTTTTTTGCCTTTTGGAAAGGCGGAATAAATTTTTTGGGAACACTTTTTGGTTTTCTTGGGATTGCTCGTTGGGATCTAAAGGTTCATGGATACACTTTTTCTCAATGGATTGATCTGGCGATTCCATCCATGCTGATCGGGATTATTATTACTGACTTGGCGGCATTTCTCACTGGAGCAACCTATGGAAAAGAAACGGCGTTGCCCTGGGGAGTGCAGTATGAAACCTTTGGAGTGGATATTCTTAATCCCGTTCATCCCGTGAGCTTGTACGCTTTGATCATCCATGTGTGGTTGCTCTATTGGACGAAGGCCAGGATGTCGGTTTTTGAAAAAATACCCGAAAAATTAGCTATTTGGACGGGACTATTATTTTTAAGCGCTGATTTTTTACTTCGCTTTCTCTACGGAGATGAAGCCTATCTCGTCTTTGGCTATTTGCGATGGGAACAGGTATTGGATTTGTTTTGTATTGTTTTTTTGATCTGGAGAGGGAGAAAAAAAGGAGTATTTTAGGTGAGTGAATTATGAATGCGGAATTAAGAATTATGAATTTTAAATTCAAGATTAAAAATTCAAGTTTCAAGTTTTAGAAGAGGTGAAAGAGTTTGCCGATAAAAAAAGCGTAAAAAATAATGAGTAGGCCGCCTTCCCAGCGGGTGATTTGTTTGTCTTGGGTAATGAAAAAATAAAGAAAAGTTGAAGCTAACATAATAGGAAGACTAAAAGCAATAATCTCTGCCGGGATGGTAATGGCTCCGATAAATGAAGGAATTCCCATTACCACAAAAGAATTAAAAATATTAGATCCTAAGACATTTCCGACGGCCATTTCGGCATTTCCTTTTTTTGCAGCACTGATACTGACCATCATTTCTGGGAGAGATGTTCCGAGGGCGACGGCACTGAGGGCTATGACTTCTTTTCCGATATTTAATATGTTTGAAAGATTGATGATGGAGTCGATGGTGAATTTCGCTCCTAAAAAGATAAAAATAGCACTTAATACCAAGATAACTGGAGTGTGCCATTCGAGCTTGTTCTTAGTTTTAAAAATACTTTTTAGTTTACTGCTGAGTCCTTTGTTTTCATCACTTGTGCTTTTGACCGTGTACATAAGGTAGAGAAAAATTCCAGCCATGCAGAGGATTCCTTCCTGCCAAGTAAAAACTCCATCCCAGATGGTGGCGGCCAAGAGAAAAGCCGATCCAATCAATAAGGGCAGATCTACGTGAATTAGTTCGTAGCTGATATCCAGTCTTTTTGCGAGGATGGCGACCACTCCTATGATGAGGAGAATATTGGCGATATTGGAACCGATCACATTTCCGGGGACGATCTCAGAGGCTCCTGCTTGTACGGCAATGATAGAGGAGACCAGTTCTGGTAAGGAAGTTCCAAGAGCCACAATGGTTACTCCGACAATAAAAGCTGGGATTCCAAAATAGAGTCCAATCTTTTCAGCAGAAACAGTGAAATAGTCGGATGCTTTTATCAGTACCGTTAAGCTTACAATGAAGAGGGCCAGATGAGGGATTAATTCTAACATTATATGGGGGTTAAATTTTAAGTAGATTTATCATACCCCTCATTATGCGTTTTGGATAATTTTTTTAAAAGATTCGGGGAGAGGCGATTTAATTTTTGTCACATCTCCATTTTTGTCAGGATCTGGAAATTTTAATGAAGTCGCGTGAAGGAAGATGCGTTCCGCTTTTTTGCCTCCATATTTTTCATCCCCGAGGATGGGGTATCCAATAGCGCTCAGATGGACCCTGATTTGATGAGTTCGTCCGGTTGGGATTTTTACCTTTAATAAGGTGTGGTCTTTATTTGATTCTTCAACTTGGAAATAAGTGATGGCCTCTTTCGCTTTTTCTTCTTTTGAGACTGCCATCTTTTTTCGATCTTTTTGATCTCGGAGTATGCCCCCTTCTATTTTTCCTTTTTGAGGAGGATTCCCTTGGACGATGGCGTAGTATTCTTTTTCTACTTGGGGCCAGTTTTTTTGGAGATAGCGATGAGTCGGATCAGATTTGGCAACCAGGAGAATTCCGGAAGTAGTTTTGTCTAGTCTGTGAACAATTCCCGGGCGGGGACATTTCTCATTTTCTATATTTGATAAGTTTTTTCCCAAATGAGCTATGAGAGCATTGGTAATGGTGTGGTTTGTTTTTTCTGAGGCAGATGGATGTACAGAGATATCTATTGGCTTTTCAATAGCCAGCCAGTTTTTTGATTCCTTTATTATATGGAGTGGGTGTTCCCAAGGGGACAGGTCAGAGATTGTAGTTGTTTTGGAAGGGAGGGTGATGGTCCATGTTTCTCCCTCTTTTACTTTTGTTTTCCCGGTTTTTTTGATCCCTTCGCAAAAAAATTTTCCAGATGTCTGCCATTTGGTTCGAGAGAATTGGGGGAATTTTTTGTGACACAAAACTTCGATTCGTTGTCCAACTTCTTTGAGAGATATTTTTATGTTTTCTTTGGTCATAGAAAGAATGAGCAGAAGTAATATTTGATATTTTTTTTATATAATATCATTTTTTTTGTAAGACTTCCATAAAAAAAGAGTCAAAAAATTTCCCCCTCAAAAAAATTGTATATATAATCCATCCTGTAAATTCTTCAGATATCGGAGATTAGGCGGGATTCTTAGTGAATTTTTAAAAAAAACGCCCCCGAATTTAATTCCTAAAACCAATTTACAATGAAAAAAACATGGTTTCGGTCAACAGTTGCTACTGCTGCTCTGGTAGCAATGTCCTTCTCTCTGCTTTCTGGCGCGTCTTTTGCTGCCACCAATATTGATGGCAACCAAAAGTATGCAGAAGATAACACCGATGGTGGTTGGGTAAACTTAGCTCCTCTGGACGGGGAAGCAACACCAAATGACGTAGGGGTGAATGTAACTTCTACTCAGATCACTGGGAAAATGTGGTCAGAGAACTTTGGTTGGATTGAAATGAATCCTACAGTAGTATTGGGGCTTGGTGACATAGCTTGTCCTGTGGACTATCAGCTGACGAATGATGCCGATAGTAGTGGAGGCCCAACAGATGGAGATACGTGTTCGGCGGGGGTCTTTGTGTCTGATAGTGGTGGAAAAGGAATATTAAGCGGGAAAGCCTGGTCTGAACATATTGGATGGATCCGCTTTGGAGAATGGGATAGTGATCCAGACAGTGGAGTTTATATTGATTCAGAGGGGTATTTCCATGGAGTGGCTTGGGCAGAAAACTTTGGAGCTATTGCTTTCGGAGACTACATGCTTTTGAATGCTTACTCAAATATTTATACTGATCCAACTGATGGGACTGATGCTGCCGCTGACAAAGTGGCTAACTGGGCAAAAACAACCTGGACACCGACTCCGCTTGTAAATGCTGCGCCTACGGCGAGCAATGTGGCTATTTTTGGGATACCAGCAGTGGGACAGGTTTTATCTGGAGATTATGCTTATTATGATGCTGATGGGGACACAGAAGGGATCTCGACTTTTCGTTGGTTAAGGGCTGATACAGGAGGCGGAGTTTATTCTGTGATTTCTGGAGCGACTAGTCAGACTTATACAGCGCAGGCAGTTGCCGACAAAGGAAAATATATTAAATTTGAAGTGACGCCGGTAGCTTCTACCGGGACTATTTCTAACGGTGCCGTGATGAGTTCGGCAGTTTATGTTCAGCCGAGCGCTTCGGTGGATGACCATTCTACGGCAGGGGCAACAGATGATTATGATGTGGGAGGAACCGAAGGTGGTACAGCAGATGCTGTAAATGGGATAGCTTCTCTTCCAGTTGGTGTGACTAATCTTTTATTTTCAAAGACACAGAATTTCAATTTATCGGCTGGACTTAAAACTGGTGTTGATAACACCACTAATGTAGGAGCTCATGCAACCTCAGTTAAAGCAGCTATCGAAGCAATTAAAGGAGGCAGTTATACGGACACAACTGACAAAGTAACGATTAATTCTGGTACAGCGGGGCAAAATGTAGTGCTAAAAAATGTAGATGATGGTCTTCTGGTTGAAATTCCAGATGGTGTCGATGTATATGGTGAAGATCTGTGGGATGGGGCTATTGAACCACCAGAAGATGTAACAAGCACCACTGCTATCTCAAATTGGTCTATAGATGGAAAAGCTGTGTCTGTAGGTGATCCAGGAAGAGTGTTGATTTTTGACGAGCTTGTGAAAATTACACTTCCTACCGCTGCTGGACAGCCTCTCTATAGCGTAGGTGGTAGCAATTGGGTAGAAGTAACGACTGTGTGTGATGATTTAGATGCGCCAACGAATATTACTTTCCCTGGTGAATGTTACATCCAAGCAGGAGGGACAACGATCATCCACACTTACCATGCGGCGATTTGGGCAGATGCCAATCCAACCAATACTACTAGTGCTAATCTAACGATGACTATTGGTGATGGGGTGCTGGATGTAGATATCGTAGATGCGGATGCTGGTACGGTAGCCTCTCCGACCACAGCGATGACGGCAGTGACGACTGCGTTTGTGGATGAGACTACTGATGGGGTACTCGGATTAGCTACTCAGCAGATCTACGCTTACAATCCAACCGTAGGAAGTGCGTGGTCGGTGACTATTGCCCCTACAGATGGCCATACCAATGCCCAATGGGTGGGAGCTACTGATGTGGGAGATTCTCCTTGTGCGGCTGGTCAGACAGAAATTTCACCAACAGATTGTCGTTATGTCATGGACTTCAATGATCCAGCAGCAGGGGCTGGACAGATGTCTATCGATCCACAAACAAATGGAGAATTGGGACTTGTGACTCTTGACTTCAATGATGGGACATTTGGTTCAGAGGATCTTTCTGCTGGAGCAGTGAGTGGGTTGAGTTTACCAAGCGCAGTTAGCTTCGATCAAGGATCTCCAGCTGATATCACGCTTATTAATTCTACGGCTTCTGCAGCATACCGAATCTACCGGCTTCAAAATGTTGATCTGAGTCAAGTGGTACCGGCCGGACAACCAGCTGATAATTATAGCATTAACTTTACGCTCACGATCTCATAGGACAACAAATTAAAACAACGAAAAAAGTCCCGACTTGTCGGGGCTTTTTTTTATTATTAATGTCCCCCAAAATCCTTCTTTATTTTTTGTACTCAAAAATAATAATCTCGAGTACTCGGGATGTGATTTTGGTGTGTTTCAGGTGGATCCGTCATTTCCGCCTTCATATTTTATAGCTAACAAAATATAAAATTGCATGATCTTTTTTTCGAAGTACAAAAATTACGGTGTTTTTTTTGGCACTTCACGGTGGCTCCCTACGGTCGTCATCGTAAAAAGTGTCCTTACGACGAATATCATCCTTTTTAGTACCTCAAAATATCTAGAGGAGTTTTATGCAATTTTAAAGTTGTCCTGCTATAAAAAAGCGATCACATATTTCGGTGGACAGACGGGATGACTAATTTAGTGGAAAAGTTGTCTCCATCTTTTCCAAATAATCCAAATCTTTTTGTATCCGTGCCTGTAGATCTTCGAGGATTTTTTTGTTGTTTGGTTTGAGCAGGTGTTTTGTCCTCCCCTGCATTTCCAGGAATTCTGCTAGTTTTTCTTCTGGATTTCGTGGTCGATAGTTGATCTTCCATTTGCCATCATCTACTTCATAGAGCGGCCAAAAATTAGAATCTGTTGCCAGTTGTGAAAGTACCATGCCTTTCTGCGGATCAGATTTCCAATTGGTCGGACAGACCGAAAAACAATTGATAAAAGCCGGTCCTTTCACTTCAAAAGCTCGATGAGCTTTTTTCATCAGATCAGCAAAATTCGCTGGATTGGCCTGTGCGATATATGGCACGTCATGGGCGGCCAAAATTTTGGTTAAATTTTTTCGTTTTTGGGGTTTTCCAGTGATTTCTGATCCCACAGGAGTAGTATTAGTTTTAAATCCTGCAGGCGTCGCCCCTGATCTTTGATATCCGGTATTCATGTATCCTTCATTGTCGAAGCAAATATAAACAAAATCATGCCCTCTCTCGAGCGCGCCAGAGAGCCACTGAAATCCGATATCATATGTTGCGCCGTCTCCCCCAACGGCAAGGAATTTTATTTTTTTTTGTGTTTCATTGAGCTTCCCTCGGCGTTTCCAGGACTTCCAGGTGGATTCTACTCCAGAGATGACGCTGGCGGCGTTCTCAAAAAGAGAATGAATCCAGGGGGTCCGAAAACTGGTGTAGGGATAAGCCCCAAAACAGATCTCAGAGCATCCTGTCGCATTAGCCGTCACGATGGGATTATCGATCGTGGTGAGGGCTTGTTTCAAAATCACGGAGATTCCACATCCTGGACAAAGTCGATGTCCAGAAGCGAGTCTCTGTGGAGATTGTGAAACCACTTTGAGATTTGGGATAAAAGGTTTATTTTTATCAGCCATTTCGGATTCAATATAATGTATTTGTGGATTTTTAAAATCTTTTATTTCCCAATCACCGCTTTTATCCGTCGTACCCCCCGACTAGAGCTTTCTTCTTTTTTGATTTTAAAAGATTTAAGATTTCCAGTTCGTGCGGTGTGAGGGCCGCCGCAGATTTCTTTTGAAAATTCGCCCATGGTGAAGACCTTCACTTGGTCTCCGTATTTACTTTCAAAAAGGCCAATCGCACCGGCTGATTTTGCCTCATCAACACTCATTTCTGCACAAGTGATTTCTGCATTCGCGGTGATAGCTTCATTGACCAGTCGTTCTACTTCTTCTTTTTGTTCTGGCGTCATTTTGTCCTCATGAGAGAAATCAAATCGGAGTCGTTCTGGTGTGATGTTTGACCCTCGTTGTTCGACGTGGTCGCCAAGCACCTTCTTTAGTGCGGCATGGAGGAGGTGGGTAGCTGTATGGAGTTTGGCTTCTTCTTCTGATCCTCCGGCGAGTCCTCCCGCAAATTTCTTTTCTGATCCAGCTCGAGATTTGGCTTGATGGGCTTCGTATGACTTTTGGAATTCCGCACCGTCGACTTTGATCCCTTTTTCGGCGGCAAGTTCTTCTGTGATCTCGAGTGGAAATCCATACGTCTCGTAGAGGAAGAAAGCCTTGTCTCCGGCGATGTGGCCTTCACATTTTTCTGCAATTTTTTCGAACTCTCGTTCTCCCGCGACAAGCGTTTTTCGGAATTGATCTTCTTCTCTGGTGAGCTCTTCGAGGATGAATTTTTCGTTGGATTTGATCTCTGGATAGTGGGATCCAAGTTTTTTGATCGCGGCTTCGGCTATCGGGACACAGAGGTTTTTGGCTACCCCGATTTTTCGTCCATGACGAATCGCTCGACGAAGGAGACGTCGCAAAATATATCCCTGATCCATATTTGAGGGAGAAACGTTATCTGCCAAGATTACGGTAGCACTTCGGATGTGGTCGGCGATGATCCGGGCAGAGGCATGAATGTCTGATTCTCCAATCGGATCATCCGCTACTTCAGAATGCCCAGAAATTTCCGCAATCTTTGCCAAAATATCCGTAAACGCATCGGTTTGGTAGACAGATTTCATTCCGTTGAGGATAAATACCGTTCTCTCAAGTCCCATCCCGGTGTCGATGTTTCGAGAGGGGAGTTCTTCGAGCTGTCCGGTCTCAGTTTTATTAAACTGCATGAAGACGTCATTCCAAATCTCAACCCACCGGTCATCATCGGTGGTGTCTTGAAAGCTTTCTGGGGCTGGCCCGTCACCGGTCCAGTAGAACATTTCCGTGTCTGGACCGCACGGTCCTATCTCTCCTTTTGCCCACCAGTTGTCTTCTTTTCCTAGATAGGCGATACGATTTTTTGGCATACCGAGATCTTCCCATATTTTGGCCGATTCTTCGTCTCGTGGGGCATCGGCATCTCCGGCGAAGACCGATACGGCGAGTTTTTCAAGCGGGAGTTCGAGTGTTTTGGTCAAAAATTCAAAAGACCACGGAATCTGTTCGGCTTTGAAGTAATCTCCGAGCGACCAGTTTCCGAGCATTTCAAAAAAGGTCAGATGCGTCGCATCTCCAACTTCTTCGATGTCTCCGGTTCGGATACATTTCTGAGCATTGGCCAGACGATTACTCGCCGGATGAGGTTCTCCCATAAGGAAAGGAACCAATGGATGCATCCCTGAGTTAATAAAAAGCGCCGTCGGGTCATTATCCGGGATGACGGCAGCACTGGGGATCACGGTGTGTTCTTGAGCTTTCCAAAATGCAAGCCATTTTTTTCGAAGAGAGTCGGTGGTGTAATTCATTTTGTTTTTTTAAAAAAAATCCAAATAACAAATATCAAATTCCAAACAAATTTCAATAAAGAATTTTAAAACTAAGAACTAAGAACGAAAAACTAACAACTATTTATAAAATACCCGAATCGCTCGATCTCGTCCTTCTCCCTCTGAGTCAGATGTGAGCTGTGGGTATTCGGTGGCGATCCAGGAGTGGATGATTCGTCGGTAGTAGGCGCTCATTGGCGGCAATTTGGTTTCAGACAAGTTTCGTTCTTCCATCATTTTGATGTAGTCTCGGACTTTGTTGATCATTTTGTCTTCTTGGGATTTTTTGTATCCATCGACATCGAGGCTTACAAAAACTCGTTCTTCGTTTTGTTCCCAGAGGATATTTTTAAGTATTGTTTGAAGCGCTTGAAGAGAAGCTCCGTTTCGCCCGATTAGGCGGCCTGGATCTTCTGTCTCGATATTAGCTCGATAGTGGCCGTTTTCTTCAGAAACCGTGACACAGTCGTAGCTCGCTCCAAATTTGTCGAGGAGGATTTTGAGGGCTTTTTGAATAATTGTTTCCATCGAGGGTGGAGTGTATGATTTTTTGGATAATGGTCAAGCAGGCTTTGGATTTTATAAAGTTTTAACAACAAACAGTTACTAACAACCAACCAACAACAAAGGAAAATTATTATAGAAGATGTAGTGGTTGAGTTTGTTTCTTATGTGTTTTTAATTTGCGAAAAACGTGTTTTTGGGATAAAAGGGAGGTGATGACAGAAGAAAAATTAAATCAGCTTCGGGAAAAAATAAATGAATTGGATGCCCAGATTTTAGAAATTTTAACTGAACGGATGAAATGCTCTCTCGAGGTGGGGAAAACAAAAAAAGAAATGGAAATGCCGATTTTTGATCCTCAGCGAGAGGCGGATCATCTTTCTGAATTGGTTCAGGCAGGGGCAAGAGAAGGGATTTCTGAGGTTTTCATCCGGATGCTCTGGGCGCAGATTATGGAAGAATCACGAAGGGTTCAGAATGAACACTAAACTTTAATTTTCAATCTTCAATTATCAATTTTCAAACAATTTCTAATATTTAATTTTCAATTTCCAAAAACGAAAAACGAAGTTCGAATAACAAAAAACGAAATATGTTAAAAGTTAAAGATCTCCATGCCACGCATCAAGATACCGAGATTCTTCGGGGGATTGATCTGGAGGTGAATCCCGGAGAGCTACATGTGATCCTGGGACCAAATGGATCAGGGAAATCGACCTTTGGGCGGATGCTTTTGGGAGACAAAAAATTTGAGTTAAAAAAAGGAGGTATTGAATTTGAGGGAAAAAATTTGGAAGAATTATCGACGGCGGAGCGAGCGAAGTTGGGGATTTTCCTTAGTTTTCAGTCGCCTCCAGAACTGGATGGAGTGAAGGTCAAAGAATTCCTTTTTGCAGCCAAAAAATCAACCGATAAATCGACCACTTCTCAGTTTCGGTTTAAGCGAGAACTATCAGAAAAATGCACCGAAAATCGACTCGAGTCGTCGGTGGTGGAGCGAGAAGTGAACAAGGGGTTTTCTGGAGGGGAGCGAAAAAAGTTGGAAATGACCACTTTGTTAACTTTACGACCAAAGCTCGCTTTTCTCGATGAGATTGACTCGGGGGTGGATGTAGATACGGTGCGGATTCTCGCTCGGGGGATTCGGGATTTCATGGTCGATAAGTCTCGCGCGATGATCATTGTTTCTCACTCGGAGAAGATTTTGAAAGAAATTGTTCCAACACGAGTTCATATTTTTTGTCAGGGGAAGATTATCCGGTCAGGAGGAGCTGAGATTATTGAGAAGGTACATGTAGATGGATTTGATTCGTTTTTGCCCCAGATGGAAGGTTTTAGAGTTTTGAAATGAGTAATCCAAAAATTGATTTCTAAAATCTCTCCAAACTCGACCTCGAGAAGGCCGACGACCAGTCCTATGTGGGGAAGTATGAAAAAGGTGTCTTAAAAAACTGGTCCCAGATTTTTGGCGGGTGAAGAAGAACCATTTTGGGTGTTTGGACATCGGTTGAAAGCCCTAAAAAAAATTTCACGAAATACCCATGCCTACCTGGGGACCAGATATTGCCAGACTGGATGTGAATCAAATCTATTTTTTTTGCTTCAGCTAGTGATCGCACTTTGTCTTGTCGAACGAAGCTTTTTAATTACTTGAAAGTCTAGCTGAGCTAGTCCAAGAAGTTAGCATTTAGGGCAGACTGAAAAAACTTGGTTTATACAAAAAGTGAATGGTTGTTCTTGTGGATCTCTGATCCCCCGAACTCGACTTGTTGGGAGAGCAAGCGGGGGCGGGGATGACAAAGCAGGGGGGATTAACAATTTAGCCCAGCTTCTCTTAGTTTTTCTCGTCTTTTTCGAGCCTTGCCCTTGTTATCACGCTTAGCAAGGGTAGATTTTTTTCGTCGTTCGTTGATCTCGTGTCCTCCATGTCGCCGGCAAGTCGATCGATTTGTCATTTTTTTAGGATAAAATTCGGACCGGAGTGTAATAAGAGTGTTTTTTTTGTCAAATACTGAAAAATAAAAATTCCGCATTCTACATTCCGCGTTCCGAATTTTTTGAAATTGGTTGACATTTATCACTTTTTTAACAAAATCTCGGCAATTAATTTATCCTCAAGATGACTCATTCTGACGATTTTCTCATTCAGATCCAAAAAACCGAAAAAGAAGCCGCAGACACTATCGAAAAAGCCAAATCCAAGGCCAAACAAGCAATCGAAAAGGAAAAACGAAAGCAAGAGGTGGATTTGGCAGAAACAATGAAAAAGGAGCGAACTCATTCACGAGACAAGCTCAAAGAAGCTCAGATCAAGGCTCGAAAGTTGTATGAAGATAAAACCACAGAGGGAAAACAAAACGCTCAAAAGCTAGAAAAAGAAGCCGAGGGAAAGATAGAAAAAGTGGTACCGACGGCCGAGGTTTTCTTTTTGAATGAGATTCTTGGATAGAATCTTCAATTATCAATCTTCAATTAGGAATTATGGAATTTTACTAAGAACGAAAAACTAAAAACTAACAACTAATTTATGGCAAAAGTTGCACTTCAAAAAATCAGAATCACGGGATACAAAAAACACTACAAGATCCTCATGCAGGAACTACATCGA
Source organism: uncultured Candidatus Peribacteria bacterium (assembly GCA_964344165.1). Taxonomy (GTDB): domain Bacteria; phylum Patescibacteriota; class Gracilibacteria; order UBA4473; family UBA4473; genus CAYFMH01. Next base: position 25,075 of record CAYFMH010000002.1, read on the forward strand.
TCTGGGGTCGTAGAGATTATAGAAAATTCAGAACTGGTTCAGCAGTCAGAAACCGAAGTAGATCAGCACTTTGGAGTTTTTGACCTGGCGAGAGTTGATTTTGCGATTCATTTTCTCTCAGAATACGCTCCCAAGGGATCAAAAATTGATAATATTTTGTCTGGGGGTAAGCTCGTGCTCTCGGAAGAAGAGGCCAAAAATCGGCTCCAGGAATTTGCTCCAAAATCAGAAAAGCTCATCACTGAATGTGAGCGATGCGAAGAAGAGCTTGTCAAATCAAAGAATGAATTGGCCAAAATCCCAGAAAAACGAGAATTACTGGGCAAGCTTGGTAAATTTAATCTTCCGGTGCAGGCTGATTATTCGACTCAGTTTACCAAAACCTGGGTGGGAGCGATCAAATTGGTCGATGAGCCCGCGTTTTTGTCGGAGGTTTCTCGAGAATCCAACTTGTTGGACCTGCAGATCCTCTCCCGGGGCAAAAAACAAACCTACATTCGGTTGACCGTGCTCAAAGAACTCGAATCCCCAACGGCCAAATTACTCGAAAAATTTCAGTTTGAATCGCTTGATCTCTTGTCTCAGTTGGCTGATTTTATCGAAAAAACTCCGATGGAGATCGAGGCAGAACTAGAAAAAATAGAAGCTCGACTTCGGGCTCGGATCGTAACCCTTGAAAAAAAGGCTCGAGAACTCGCAGAGAACCTTGATGAATTCCGAATTCTTTATGACTATAACCATTGGCGAAAAGTAAAAAATGACCTGCAGTATCAAGTTTTCCGATCACCACATCTTTTTGCTTTTGAGGGATGGATTCCGGAGGCGGAGTATGCCAAGCTCGAAAAATGGCTGCAGAATGCTTTTGTCGGAGAAGCGATTATCGAAAAAATAGCCCTCAAAAAAGGGGAAGAGGCCCCGGTTTTACTCAAAAATATGAAAGGGGTTTCTTCTTTTGAACCAATCATTGGGATGTTTGGAGTGCCAAAGATCAAGGAGTTTGATCCGACGATTTTTATGGCGCCATTTTTTATGGTCTTTTTTGGACTTTGTCTGTCTGATGTGGGATACGGAGGAATTTTGACACTTTTTGCCGCGTGGTTACTTGTTTTTGGGAAATTTTCAAAAGCTGCGAAAAATGCTTTATTTTTACTTTTTATTTGTGGGATCGCAGCGATTTTGGGAGGCGTTGTTTTGGGTGGGTATTTTGGTCTTACGACTGAGCAAGCGCCTGTTTTTCTTCTCAACGAAGCCGGAGCCTTCCGCGGACAGTTACTTGATCCGATGGTGGGGACGGGGCCCGTTCTCTTCCTAGGAATCGCTCTGGGACTCGGGTTGATCCAGCTTTTTTTGGGGCTTATTTTGGACTTCGTCAAAAGAGTGATGAATCGAGAATACATCGATGCGGTATGTGATCCAGGAGCGTGGTTTTTCTTTCTGGCTACGTTGGTGCTTTATGGAGGGGCTGATTACATCGGGATTTCTAAGGATTTGGCTGGGAAATTAGCGCTTGCTGGGGCTGGAATTTTAGTTCTCACCCAGGGACGAGATCAAAAAAACTGGCTACTCAAACCGGTCTTTGGAATTCTTGGGCTCTACAACATCACGTCATATCTCTCTGATCTGCTCAGTTATTCACGTATCATGGCGCTGGGGCTGGCCACGGGAGTGGTTGGATTTGCAATGAATATTACCGCAGGGATTTTGGCAGACATGATCACGATTCCAGTAGTGGGGACGTTGGTCGCTATTTTTGTGATCCTCTTTGGACACACGCTCAATTTTTGCCTCTCGATATTGGGGGCCTTCATCCACTCTGGTCGTCTACAATTTATTGAGTTTTTTGGAAAGTTTTATGAAGGAGGAGGACGAGAATTTCGTCCATTTAAGCGGGCGATGAAGTATTTGCATTTTGAATAAGGGATTGGAAAAAACTTAAAAAAACAGAATTTTATCCCGAGTCCTCGGGATGAAATTCTGGAAGGATCCGCCTTCGTTAGTTTCTAAAACTAATTCCAAACTTCAGTCTACGTTAGTTTCACAAACTACGACAGACAGGATGGCGGACAAGGGAGCAGACAAAGCTTAGTGAAATCCCGAAATCTCGGGATGAAACGTGCGTCGTCTGCGACGACGTCGGAGAGATGGCGGAGTGGTCGAACGCGCACGCTTGGAAAGCGTGTGTACGGGCAACCGTACCGAGGGTTCAAATCCCTCTCTCTCCGCCAAGTGGTGCACGAATGGCACCTGATTCTCACTCACTTAGGGGAGTTGAACAGGTGGATTTTTGGCCTGTTCGAATTTGTTTGAGGCTTTTGTTGATTGATATTGGATTCTGAAGGGTTCGAATCCTACACACTTATGACAGTTGTGCACTAAGAGCAATCTTTGCTATTGGTATTTTCTCCTCAATTTTTCCATATCTTCTTCGTGTCTTTTCTCTTCTATTTCAACGTTTTGCTCTAAATATTTTCGATACTCGCTTACAAATTCTTTCTCTTTTTTATCTTTCAAGTTCCAACTATCTACGTCTTCATCCAAGGTTTTTATCTTGGCTCGATATGCATTTGCCGTAATAGCTTCGCCAACACTTCCTGAAACCATTCCAGTATTCCCAAGGAAACACTTACAATGCGTCCATATTTTTTTGTTTTTTGGGAGTTTTTTTACAGTTCGAATTACAAGTTTTTTTAGCATACCTCCCTGATACCATTGAAATATTGGAGCTATATACTTATTCCATTTAGCTATACTTCCTTCGTCAATCACCTCATTCATTTTCTCTTCTAAATATCCTTCGGTGAGTCCAGGGTAAAGTGCATGAAGGAGTATGGCGGCTTTCCAGTTGCTTTTCTTGTTAAACCACAGCCAAATAGCATCAACTATTTCTTTTTCTTTTTCCTTTGCTATATCAAATAAATGTGATGGGCGGGTTGGAATTGCAGAGTACTTCCAGTTTTCTTTTCTTTTTCTCTCTTCTCTCTGGATTCTTTTACCAAAAAATTCAACTAACTTTTGTGGATAGTTAGAGGTTAAGATTTTTAGCACATATTCTTCGTGGTAATTAATGTCATCTATTTCGAGGAATCCCTTTAAAATAATATCCCATTCTTTTTCGTTCAGTGTATTAAAGATAGTCTTTGTATCTTTTTCTCCATAAAACCAGTTAGCCCACCCATAAAAATTTATCTTTGTTAGTTCTTTGATGAGCTCCAGAAAGAATTCTTTTTCTTCTAAGTTCTCAAATCCAATGGTTAGCAATAAATTGTATAGTACATCTTTTTTTTCTTTAGGATCTCTTCTTGTTTTTATCTTAGAAAACAGGGATTTGGCTGTTGATATTTCAATTAATGGGTTTCTTCGTAAGGCATAAGCGATTGATAACAAGTTTTTACCTTTTGAAATCCATTGGTTGATGATCTTTTCTGCCTCCTTTCTTTTGTTTGATTCGAATAATCCGGCAATTAAGACACCAATAAATTCCTTTAGCCTGTTTACTTCTAGAAGCTTTAGAGCAAGATCAGGTTTTTTCTTTCCAATTAGTTTCAATAGTTCATTAAAATAATAGAACTTTCCAATATCACTCAGCGTCTTCTGGGTTTCAGCAAATGCAATAATTCTATTTTTCCACTTTGATTCAGTAGCTTCCTTTATGGATTTTAAATATTCATACACCTTTTCTTTTCTAAACTCTTCTGTTTCTCCAAATTCTAAATCTTTTCTAAATTTTCGATCATATCCTACTAGGACTCTATATATTTGATATTCCTTATTAGCTTTTAAAAGCTTCCAAAAAACCTTAAATTCTTCTATATTGTCCTCCTGAAACTGGTTTTCTCCCCATGTGACTTTATCTTCTAACTCAGAAAGAATTTCGAACTGAGCATTTGGGATAACTTTTTCATTATAGAACTTTAAGATTGATTTAGTGTTTTCTTTTACTAGATCCCTCATATCACCTCCATGCTGAGAATCATAGGTTGCGGCATTTAGTGTTTGGATAACAACTATTTGGTCAGCTGGATTTGTTAACTGTAAGTAAAGTTTTTTGAGAAAGTTAATAGCTTCTTCTCGAATATTCTTTATTTCGTCATCAGCTTTTAAACCACCACTATGAAAAGTAACGGTTTGGAAGTCCCTCCATGTAGCTCCTTCAAAATCGGGACTTAAAATACTTTTCAATCCTGTACTTAGAAAAATAAGATATTTTTCATTTTTACTTTTTGACCAGGCTTTTATAGAGTTTAAAAATTTATTTTGAGGTAAAAATCTAATTTTATTTAGTGCCTGAAAGTCATATTTACAAAATTGCCCCACTATTTCTAGTGACTTTTCTCTTACAACAGAGCTTTCATGATTTGAGTATCGAGCTAATAACTCGATAACTTCTTCTGATTCTAGATATTTAATTTGTCCTAATAATTCTACACATTTAACAAGTACTTCTTCATGAGTTTTGCCGGGGATAGGGCCAAATTGAGTAATCTGGTCTTTAGTAGGGATAGAATCGCTTAAGTAAATTTTCTCAATCATAACTAGAGCCTCTTTTGAAATGGGATAGATAAATAAGCTTAATTCCTCCAGTTTTTCTAATAATTCATCATTATCTTTGAACTTTTCATTTTTTAATTTATCTAAATCCTCTTGTAACTCTTTTAGAAAAAATTTACGGATTTCTTCGTTACCTTCTATGTAGTAACTGTCTGAAAGTCTTTGTAAAAATATCTTTTTTTGTTCAGTTCCCATTTAAAATTTGGTTAGTAATTTCTTCAAGAGAAAGTTTTTTCTGTTTCACTAGGAAATTTATTTTCTCTCTTCCAAGCTTTTCATCTTTGAAAAATATTAATTCTCCTTTCTGTATAAGTATTTTTTGTTTTATTAGTTCGTCTAATAATACTTTTTCTTTTTCTAGAGTGATGTTTAAAAAATTCCTTATGCGACTTCTTAAAGATTCATTTTTTAAATCTAAAGGAGAAAGGAGAAATAGGATTACTTCAAACAACCATAAAGTTTCTTCTAAGTAAGAAGAAATTTTAGAAATAATTTTTTTATTTTGTTCCAATTTTTCTGAATTATTATTTTCTGAAGATTGGGGAAGTGATTCAATGCTTTCTCTAAATTTTTTTTCTTTGTCTAATCGAACTTTTCGAACAGCTCTAGGGATTTCCACTAAACACTTTGTAGTAAAGCTTTCGTTTTCATTTGATTCTTCATATTCAAAGAACTGTAGTACTTCTCCTAGCCTTTCTATCACCAAAGTTCTTCCTTCACAAGAACTATTTGGGACAAAGCCAATTACAGGTTTCCCTTGTGAAATTAATTCTTTTATAAGGTCTAATTCGTGAGAAAACCCATTTCGTCCTCTCTCACTTTCAATAATTATTACAATTAATGAAGCCTCTCGAATTGCAGAGTCGAGAACTTCTTCTTGAAAGGCGAGATGAATACCATCAATTAAGGTGTCACAATCTCTCGGAAGCAAGTGGATCCCTAGATCAACAACAGACTTTTCTATCGACTCCCTTAATTCCTCCTTTATTTTTTTAGATTTCTTCCGTGCATCCTTTGGGCGTGCAATAAAGATTGAAAAAATATTATCTTCAGACATATCTTAAAGTTGTTTGGCAGTTTAAACAATAGAGTGCTAATATCAATTGTCAAAAAAGATCATAAAATTAATAACAAACCAGTCTCTGTCACTTTAGAATTTTAGTCTCAAAGCATTCGGATTATTTTCTTAATATGCTTCTTCCCAAAAAACTTCCTAAACTCTTCTGGATAAACTCGTTTAAATTCACACAACACCCCCTTCAAAAATACTTGTCTTCGTTTCAAATCCTCCCCAAACTCTTCTTCAAACTTCAGGAATTCCTCTCGTTCCTTCAGAAGCTCTCGAATCAACGCCTCTCTTGGAATCCGGTGGAGATTTATCGGCCGATTCAAAATAGCCGACTGCCAATTCTCAACGTCTACATTCATTTGAAATAGGGTTATTATTACCAATATAAATTTCTCCCCCTTGTAAAAAAAGGGTTTCTTTGAGACAGGATAGAATTTCTCGTTTTTCTGGTTTCGATCCGTTTTTCAGAATATCTTCGATATATTCTTTTGAAGTGAACTCTCTAGCATTTCCACCAGATAATTGTTTTTGGATTCGGTTCATTTTTTCTACTTCGTGCAGAATACTTTTTTGCAATCGAAAATGGTTATCCTTGAACTGATCTACGATCTCAGAAATCGAAATAATCAACTTTTCTTCTCGGATATATTTCTCATTGCATCGTCTAGTCCCTCCGTACTTATTGCACTTGTAGTACACATACAATTTTCCATGTCGGTTGATATGTTCGGCTCCACTAACCCCTGATCCACAAGTTCCGCACTTGAATAATCGACTAAAATAAAACTCCTTCCTACCCCATTTTCCTTTCTCTGAAGTTTTGAGGTTTTCTTGAGCAAGATCAAAGATCTCTTTGCTAATAATTGGTTTGTGTGAACCTTGATAATATGCCCCTCCATAAAGAAACTCTCCATAATAGAAGGGCTCTTTGAGTAGCCGATAAACCATGCTGAGACTGAGTTGTTTTCCGCTTAGTGATCGGAAGCCTTCATCTGTGAGATACTCATGTACTTGTCTGCCACTGAGATTTTCTTTAGCTACGTATTCAAACGCACGTTTAATAAACGGAGCTCGTTCTTCATCTATCTCAATTTGACTTGGCTCATTGAAGTTTTGGCTTCGGATAAGTTTATATCCTAAAGGAGTCCTTCCTGGACGAGCTCCTTTTTCGCATTTAGCTCTGAGTCCTCGTTTTACGTTCTTGGCTCGATTATCATTCTCTAACTTTGCTTGAGAGCAGAGGATCATGAGGAGAAATTTCTCATCTGGTGTGTTCGTAAAAGTTTGTCCACTGGTTTGTATTTGCTGCAGAATTCCTTGATCCATGAGATCTACTAAACGTCCTAGATCTCCTGCATTTCTACTCAACCGATCTGGGGCCCAAGTAAGAATAGCATTGAATCGTCCTTCGTTTAGCCCTTGCAAGACCTGATTATAGCCAGTTCTCAAGCCTGATTCTTTAGCAGATTTACTTTCTTTGATTGTTTCAACAATCTTTATGCCTTCCTTTTCTGCTAACTTGGTCATCTCATTGAGCTGAGACTCAATGGACAATGCCTGCCGTTCATCCGCTTCGCTGGATTTACGAGCATATAAGCAGTAACGAAGAGGTTCTTCTGATGTTAGCAATGATTTTTCCATTACCCTAATAGATGCCGAAGAAAGTGGCTTAGTCCAGGCTTTTTTCACCAAAAAACTCTCAAAAAAGCTTTTCTTTTTAGGGAAGTTAGTTACATTCACCTTGCGACCTTTTTCCGGTATCGAAATATTATCCTCTGGGAAACTTTTTTGTTTTCAGAGATAGCCAAAAAAGACGGGGCAATTAACCGTCCTTTACGGCTATCCGAGAGGAAAACTGGAAAAGGGTCGCAACGGATTAGTTGCCCCATTTTTTATGAAAAATAACTCAAACACTCTCGGCACAAAACTCAGTTGGATATTCGGAATAATATTTTCTCTAGGAAGCCTTGGTAGTTTTTCTGAGGATCCGCTCTTAGCTACTTTCTTACTCCTTATCGGCCTTTTCCTCATTCCGCCTATCACTACATTGATAGAGATAGAAACAGGAAAGAATCTTTCGGGAAAGAGAAAGTTGGTTATTACGATTGTTGCACTTTTTGTTTTCGGAATGCTTGCTGGTCCACAGGAAGAAACAAAAACACAAATTCAATCGACTGATTCAAAACAGGAAGAGAGGAACCTTCATAAAAAATCAGTTCCTCTTCCTAAATCAGAACCTATTAAACCGAACTCCGCTAAAAAAGAGGTAATAGAAAGTACTGTCTCATCAACCAGTAGTTCCATTCCCGTTCAACCAAAGAAAAATGTCATAGAAGAAAAAGCAGAGCCAAAAGTTGTAGTACAACCAGAAACTCCATTGAAAATTTCAGAACCAACAGGAATCCCCGTCCTAAAAATCGTAGACGGAGACACCATAGATGTCCTATACCAAGGAAAAGAAGAACGACTCAGAATAAAGGGAATAAATACCCCAGAAACCAAAGATCCACGATATCCCGTTCAGTGTTTTGGGAAAGAAGCCAGTGCAAAAGCAAAAGAAATACTGGAAGGGAAGAATATTATGTTAGAGACAGATGGAAGCCGAGGAAAATACGGTCGTTTGTTAGCTTATTTACGCCTCCTGAACGGTAAAGATTACGGAGAAAAAATGATCCGAGAGGGATACGCCTGGCATTATCGTTCGTATTCTCATGAACGAATGGATGCCTATGATGAAGCAGAAAAATATGCTCGAGAAAACAATGCTGGCCTCTGGGCTTCTTCTACCTGTAATGGAGAAAAGAAACCAGTAAAGGAAGTAGTTGAAGAAACAAAGAAATCTGTTTCTAAAGTCATTTTGCCTCCGCCCGCTCCTCAACAAAAAGTCGAGCCAGAACCTGTTCCAGTGCCAGCTCAACCATCTGTTCAGCAAGAGTTTCAGGAAAGTATACCTTCCTATGAATGTTCACGAGATGCTTACAACTGTGGAGATTTCAAAAGGCATAGTGAAGCTCAGCAAATTTTTGAATACTGCTTTTCTACAGCAGGAGACATCCATAAACTAGATCGAGATAATAATGGTGTAGCCTGTGAATCACTCCCTTAATTTTATTTCTAAAATTTAGGGTAACGATGCTCAAAACCTGAGATAAATTCTTCAAAAGAACAACTTTGTGGGTATGAAGGCCCATCATCTATTGGTATATATGCAAAATAGGGCTCCCTTTCAGACATAATTTGATTAATGGCAATCGTTAAAGCATCGACTAGGTCATCATGCTTCTCAACTCCAAATCCCATTATTTGTTCAATAAGTTTTTCACACCCTTTTTTAGGGAATAAAACCTGTCCACTTTTTATATAGTGGTGAGTGGTACACAAGCGAGATCTCTTATCTCCAACAATAGAAACTGGTTTTGTTAGGTATCCGTCTCGAGACATCTCTTGTTCAAATGATAGTTGGTATCCTACATTTTCAGTATAGAGTCTTACTGATTTAGGGTGATCATAAATGATTGAAGCCAGAGCTTTGAGTCGTTCTTTTGATCCAGAAAAATCAGGCTTCCCACAGAATAAGTGTGGCAGTACATAAATCTTTTTCTTTTTCCCAATTTTATAAACCTTGAGAGGTACAAAGGCTGTATAATCAGCAGAATCTTTCTGAGAAATCGCTAAATCAGTACCAATAGCCGCAAATTTAAAATAAACACTATTTTCTGAGTTCTCATCATGATTCTCTTCGGGGAGATCTTCATAATAGTGAATATCTCCCGGGTGAACAATTTGTCCTTCGTCAGGAACAATTCTCAGCATGAATTCTCGTTGCCAGGCTATATGATTCCCAACTCTCTTTTCTTCATCCTTGAGAGCTTTTTTGTTGGGATATTTCCCCGGCCATAAAGCTTTGTTATTTCTCGTAATTGGATACGCTTTGTATTTACCACTCATCTCTTTTTTTCTGATTTTTTCTTTTATCCGCATGATCACAGAATCTTCATGAAGTAAATTTCCAATCATTATTAATCGGGTATTTTGATCTCCTGCAGGGATTACTTCACTCGTGAGCCAATCGTAAGTTTTATTTCTTCCTTCTGCTGTCTTAATGGTATTCAGATCCTCAATATCATCACAGATAATGAGATCGGGACGATGCTGATTGTGCCTAATCCCCCGAACACTCTGCTCCATGGACACGGCCATAATACGTGCATCGTGTTTGGGAATAAGGAGAGAAGAAGTACTCCACTCATCATCTTCTTTAAACGGACCAAGATCCTTTCGCAAAAGCTCATTAGACTCTAGTTCTCGTTTCAGATTCTTGAGGTGTTGCCGGGCCTGATGCAGGGTTTGACCTACGAGGAGTACGAATTTTTTTTGAGGCTTTCCAAGAATCGCCCAAAGTGGATAAGATAAATTCACAATCGTTGATTTCCCCGATCCTCGAAAAGCAATAACCACCAAATTCTTTATCCTTTCATCTTCCGTGAGCTGAAAAATTTCCCGCTGAAAAGCAGCTGTTTGATAAGTGATGTAATGATGAAAATACGTGTGAAAGAACCAATAATGACTCTGGCTGGTTATTTCTTGGCGGATTTGGTAGTCCGTTAAGACTTTTTCAAGGGTTTCCGGATCTAATTCGGGAATGTTATGCATTCTTTTGTTCATGGTAAATAAAGGGTTAAAAATTATTTTTTAGGAGGTAGCAAGGAACCAAGAGAAAGAGCTTTAGTGACCATTTCTCTTTGTTCATCCGTAAGTTCTCGATCTTCTATTTTAGTCGTGACTTCAAACTTCTGTGTGTAGGACTTGTGACGGTGTTTGAGCCAAAAGATAATAGCTGTCAGGTTTTGATCTTTAATGGCGGACAACAGTTGCGATTCTGCCATATCGTTCATGAGGGAAACGCCTTCTTGTAGGGCTTCATCAGCCTCTTTTGCAAATTTATTATCCTCTTTTCGCCACCGATAATAGGTTGCTCGTCCAAGACCTGTTTTTTCACAGGCGAGTTGTATGATGGGCGTTTTCTTGAGTTGATTACATAAGGCCTCTTTTTGCTGTTGTTGTTTTTCTTCTAAAGTCATGATGTAGAGGGGTTAAGAAGTACAGATTTTTGTCCGGTCAGTTTTTCCCAACGATCAATAATAACCTGACAGTATTTGGGCTCGATTTCTATCATGCGACACTTCCTCTTGGTTTGTTCACACGCCAATAAGCATGATCCAGATCCTCCAAAACAGTCGTAGACAATATCTCCTCGACGAGTGCTATTGAGAATGAGGCGACGTAAAATAGATACTGGTTTGGTGGTTGGATGATGGATATTTTTCTTAATCTTTGGACTGATCAAAACAGACTTGTCCTGAGACTTCAGAAATTCATGCCGTCCTCGCCAACCATAAGCGATAAGTTCGTGTTGTGGCAGGTAATCCAATCGTCCGATGACCGCTCCTGTTTTGATCCACACCAGGAGTTGCGAGAGTTTGAATCCTTCCTCCACAAAAGCCTCTCGCATGGCAAACATCATCCGATCAGAATTAAATACCGCGAAGGCGTTCTTATCGGTTAGGCGATATTTGATTGGTTTGAGCCAGCCTTGAGTGAACTTTTTAAATTCTTCATCAGATTGGAAGTGATCGTTTTGGATGTGATCATGCTGAAGGCTAGATTTAGAAAATCCTTTTTTCCCTTCGATCAAATCAACTCCGTAGGGAACATCGGTGCAGATAAATTTTATTTTCTCATCCTCAAGAAGCTGCTGAACATGCTCTTTATTGCAGGCATCACCGCAAATAAGTTTATGCTCTCCGAGTTGGAAAACATCACCGAGGTTAATCAATCTTTTTGACATCGTATTTTGGGTTAAGAGCTAAATAACGGGCGATGATAACATCACAAAAAGCAGGATCCTTTTCGATTAGGAAAGCTCTCCTGCCAAGTTGATCACAACTAATCAAAGTACTGCCTGATCCTCCGAAGAGATCAAGGATGGAATCTCCCGGCTTGGTGCAGCGTTTGAGTGGTCGTTCGTGCAATTTGCAGGGTTTTTGCGTGGGATGGGCGTACTCTGTGGTGGGCAATCTTTTTACAAGCCAGATATCGAGAAAATCTTCGATATCATCGAGCGTTCTATTGCCTGTGCCAACTTCTGTATTGAGGATTTCTGTAAAGTTGGACGATTTGTCATTCAAATACGGTTTTCCAATGGTTCCGTACACACAGGGTTCGTAACATTTGTTGAAGGCTATTTGAGGCGTAACATTTTGGTTGTTTTTGATCCACAAACATACTCTTTGATTTTTGATACCGTTTTTTTGGTAGAGCGACTGTAGAAGTCCAATGTAGTTTTGATCACAAAAGTAAAAAATATGGGCATCCTTTTTGCAGTGAGCCAGTACATTCTGGATTGTCTTTTCTAAAAACATCCGATACTCCAAGTCGGTTTTGTTATCGTCTACTTGTTGGGAGGCATAATTTTTCGTGCCACCTAGTCCCTTTTTGTAGTCCAGCGAAATGTTAAACGGCGGATCTGAATACACCATATCAATCTTTGTTTCTCCGAGCAGCGGTTTTATCATGGCTGGATCTGTCGAATCTCCACAAATCAGTCTGTGTTTTCCAAGCTGAAATATTTCTCCTGTTTTGGTTTGTGGGTTTTTCTGAGCTTTCTCGAGTTCTTTCTTGGTATTGAATTGATCATCCTCGATTTCTAGAGCATCATCCCAAATAGTTGAAAGATCAGAATCATCAAATCCGACATCGAGCAGTAACTCTGTGTCGAACTGTTTGAGAAGTTCAAAATTCCAGTCTCCGGTGTTACGGTTGAGACGAAGGTTGAGTTCTTTTTCTTTCTCAAGATCTGGAATGTTGAGATATACCACGGGAACTTCTTTGTGTCCCAGATCTTTTGCAATTTTGAGCCGGAAGTGTCCGCCGATAACGATGTTTTTTCGTGCTTTCGCACCATTCACGAGAATGGGATCAACCAATCCAAAGCGTTGCATGCTTTCCGTGAGTTGATCAATAGCTTCTTGATTCCATTTTCTTGGGTTGTAGGGAGCGGAGTTCAGTTCATTAATCGGAACTGACACGATTTTTAACGATGCCGGTTGTTGAGTGTTCATACCCCCATTATCAAAAACCTCAGGGACACCAGAGGGACAAATGGGGGGATTTCAGGGACAAATAGTCCTAAATGAGAACCTCAATCCGTTCTTCTGCCCACTTAAAAACAGGTCGTCTTAAAAGTGGTTTAGCTTTCCAGTTGATTCTTTTTATCACTTGTTTGAGGCGTTCTGAATCAGACAAAAATTGCCCATAAATAGCTATTTCTACTGTTTCTCGTGAGAAAACTTTTACTGTTGGGTCTTGAAATAAGTAAGCACAAATAGTTTTTTCCATTGGGCTAAGTTGTATTTCCCCTTCGGGAAAAACTAAACTCATTGTTTTCCAATTAAAGTAGTTTTCATTCTCCTCTTTGATTTCTTTTCTTCCCTTAAGAATCCTAGCAAAAAATACTTGATCCGTAGGATGCATTGGTTTTTGGTAATAAGTTTCTACAGGTCTGTGAAATAAAACTTCCTCACTATGACAGTCTTCAAGAGTGACCTTTGACGAAGTATTATCGAGAAAGGATTTTATATCAGGAAGCGTATTGTAAAAATTAGGGAGGGATAATTGCTGGTTTATGACCTTGCACACATTGGCCACACCCTTTAAATCAGGCAAAGAAAGCGAAACAGGTCTTGCTACTGCTTGAAGAGCTTTGGCTTGTTTGGGAGAGATTTTTCGGAAGCGTCTTTTGGTGGAGGTGGTCATAATTTCTTGTGGCACAATATTTAGATGTTTACCCTTAATGAATATACTACATATTGATTCTAAAATTACAATACCTCAAAAAAATTGAGAAAGATTTACTTATTTTAAGAATTGAAACTGCTTTTAAGAACTTTTTTTCTTCTTTTTTGGTGGTGGATCTTGTCGTAATACACATGCAAGCCTAATACTAGGTCCTCCAGTTGGTTCTTCTTTTGGAGGCTCTCCTCCTAAATTTTTTGCACATCTCAACATTGCATCTGCAACCGTTTTAAACATCTTTACTTGCCCTGGAACTTCTGAGTCATTTCGGAAATAAGTACTTGTAAAGCTGGTGCAACGATTAAGAGCACGAGGATGGCAATTTTTCGCTCCGATACACAAACATCGATCTAATCTTCGACGAGTTCGAAGCAACCCATCATTTGGATCTAATATCCCCTCTAATTCAGGGATTTCTCTGTCTATAATCCGTCCGAGAGTTCTTAATACACGACAAGATACAGGGTTTTCCGGTTTAGGACCAAATGGCTCTTGGTCCAAATCAGGTTGGACCTTATCTGCTAGAGCATGGAAAGTATCTTCATCAACCTGTGTTATGGCCATAGCACGAATATGTCGCTCTATTGCAACAGTTTTTTCGATGTCTTTACTTGGACTCATAATGTAGAGGGGGTGAAATGTATTTTTACCTATTGGTTAATTGTTTTTTGCAAAAAGTCAATGAAAAACTTGACTTATCTATATTTTTTGTTTATAAGTTGGTCGTAATTATTTAAAAATTTTTTTTAAATGGGTGAAACACAATCAACATCTCCGAATTTTTCCGTAGATTTTCTTGATATAGAAAGGCTAGATTTCATTGATCAATTCCTGCTTGAATCAAGGAGAGCGGGGGCAACTCCGGCACTTATAGAAAGATATTTTCCTGGAATTTCCGACAAACAAGCTAGTGATATTTTAGAAGTTTTTGCTGATGGAATTGAAGCATCTGAAAGGACGAATAGAATCAGTGAAATTCTACTCGTGAGAGAAGAACCATCTCATAAAATCGCTTCTCAAGTAAGAGAGGCTTCAGAGCCGATCAAGGCACATCCTATAGTGAGGCAAATGAAGTCAATTCGAATTGCTGTAGCAACGGTTGTGGGAACCATCGGGGCGGGGCTTTCTTATTTTGCACTAAAAGACAATCTTACGAGTCTCTCCTGGGATAGGTTAGTTGATGCTGGATACTCTCCTGATAGTATTCAAGTAGGGACAATGACAATAAGTGCTATCCTTGCAGCTCTTTTTACTGGATATTTGGTAAGGACTCGAGATAAAATAGCTGATGAGTCAGCTCGACGCGGGCTTGATTTTTTGAAAGCACATAGAGAAACTTTTCGGCGAAAGCCTTTTGCAGCAGCTTTCTTTTTTTTGGCGGTTCTTTTTGGAGATGTGCCAAATGCGGTTTATGTGGCTCAATTTTATCTCGGGGATGAGGATGTAGCTCGACAAGTAGAACATTCTGGGGACGAAATTAAAAAAGCTCTTGTTTTCCTTGAAGACAATTATACTGAGGCTGCCGAAACTAGGGAAGAAGTAATGGGAAAAGGAATTCAAAACGTAGCACAAGTTGAAATAGATGGAACTGGTCCAACAAAAACTCCGGGGGCAGGTCCTGTTTACAAAGCTCTTGTAAGTCTGGAAACAGGGGGAACAACTTGGCCTAATAATACTCCTTTTCAAGTGGCCTTGAAAAAAGTGCTTTCGCACTATGATGTTGAGGACACTGGACTTCCAAATCAGTTCAAAACAGAATTTGTTTTAAAAATGAAGGCACTTGTAGAAGGAGTAAATATTCAATTAAGTCAAAGTTTGGAAAAAATTGAGAAAATGGTGAAAAACGGAGAAAGAAGTTATGGTGTTATTTCTGCAGAATATACAAAAATTGATGAATTGCTTACTACACTACAAGGAGATATTCAACATGAGTTTGAAATAGCTGCGGAAAAAAGCGGTGAAAATGTAAAAGGGGCAGCAAAAGCAATTTATGATACGGCAAAAGAATTAGGCGGTTATCCAAACTTTGTTCCCGTCGTTGGTGGTTTAGAAATTCCTATGCCTCGGATAGAGCCGCTTTCTATAGAGGTTCCAGAAACATTTAGAGCGAAAAATACGGTTGAACTTCTCACTAATGCTTGGGCAAAAGATATTGTCGAAGGAAGTCTAGTAACGATAATCTCAATTCTTGCGTTGCTTACACTCCTTATTCAACCTACTTATGTGAGATTCATTTCAGTGGCTCTCAATGGGACCAATAAAGACAAACAAAGAGAATATATAATGAATGCCATAAGAACTTATGAAAAACTTTTAGATAACTTTGTGGAAGCTTTAGCAAGAAATATAAATAAAAGTTCTTTTGTTCAATCTTCTTGTGGAGTTGATATCCCTTCATCTTATATAGCAGAAAAACTAAAATCCTATCTAAAAGAGGGGGTTTTTCAAAAATTAAGAACTGATGGTTTTGAATCTTTATCAATTGGAGATGTATTGAATACTTTTAAAAGATTAGAGGGATTTTTGAGTGATCCGGAAGAAATAGGTAGTTTTGTGATTTCTTTGTTTCCTCAGGGGGTGCATCCAAGCAAATGTGAACTAAACACAACGGCGATAATCAAACATATGGATGAAATGATGGGGATTAGCAGGCACAAGGTAGCCATTTTGGCGTTAATGGATTTTTCTTCCGCTAGTTTTCAGAATGCTTCTGTTGCCTTAAGGAGAGTTGAAAAAATATTGGAAGATATTAGGAAACTCCCTTCTGCAGAAGGATGTTCTTCTGCTTTAGATAGTGAGACAAGTAGCAAATTAGTGGAAACAGTAACTTCTCTTGAACAATTTTTATTAAGGATAAAAGAGATTTTAGAATTACAGATTTCAAAACAACAGCAAGTCAGTTCACGGAAAAAAGTAGATATTTTGGATAAGTTGGTCCTGCATAGGCGTATAAACAAGGCTATGCAAAACACTCCTGAATATAATGAGTTGTCTCCTTCATACGGAGAACGTGATAATTGGACTATTAGTGTTTCTGGTCCGTTAAACAGATGGTATGAAGAGATGTTTGGATCTTTGCGTCAAGTCGAGGATAGTTTGCGAGCAGAAGTTTTATCAGATGATCAAATCACGGAACAGCTCTGGAGATACACAAGAGAAGCAAAGAATCTGGAAGTTACAAAAGAGAGATTATCGACTTTTGAAGATTTAGATGTTTCAGGACAGGTGTGTTGGCTTGGGAATCAACAGAGACTTGTTTTCATGGGACGAAATATAGAGGGAGTAGAATCATCATTGGAAAAAAGAGTTCGAGACATTTTTCAAACTACTTCTGAGGATGGTGATATGAGTGAGAATTTATTTGTAACTCTAAAAAGATTTAACACAGAGTTGTCTGGTATGGAACAATCTTGTGCACAACAAGAAGATCTTTCTAGAGAAATAACAGCCCAGCAAAGGAGGGTAGAGACATTAGTAACAAATTTAGAAAATCAACTCATGGAGGTTGGAGTAGAAGCGGTTAGGGATTTGGCAACAGCTCGAAGAAATGTGATTATTTTTCAGGGCTTAAGAACAAATGAGAATGCCGGATTTTTAACAGAGGCATTAGGAGCCCTCGAAGAACGAGAAAAGTTGTTGGTGGCACGAGAAGAAATAGAAGGAGACTTTGCTGAGATCTTAGTTTCAGATGACTTATCTCCTTCAGATCGATTTCTTCATATTTTGCAAACGCGAGAACAAAGAATTAGACTAACTAGTTTGCAGTTAGTAGCACCAGAATTTCAGGAAAATAAAGCCCTCTTTGCTGATATTACAGCTTTATTAGACTCTGTACAACCTCTGAAGACGGAATTAGAAACATATTCAGAGTCTGCCATACAAGATTCACAAACTCTAGAAGCTTGTGAACGATTTAGAGATCAAATAGTTGCTATGAATACTGCTGAAATGCGAGAACTCATTGAGGATTATCTAACAGGAGTTCTTGAATATTTGTCTCAACGTATGAGATTTTTTCAGGCGAGAAAAGCCGCTTAATTTTATTAATTTTTAATTTTTTTAAATGACAAAAAATCCTATCTCGAAATTAGAAATGGCCTTCAGAGCGCTAGATGAAATCGCTCGAGAAAATGAAGCAATATCTCATTTGGGGGCAGAAGGCCCAAATACTGACTTAATAAAATCGACTCAAGAGAAATTAACTCAAGAGGTAAGAGAGATTGCCCAAAACATGAAAGTAACTAAGGCAGTCACTGATGTGATTTTATCTCAGGAGGAGATTGGTGATTTTGTCGTTGGTCTCCAAGAACTTATAACCGAAGGAATAAGATTACAAGAAGAAAAAGTATTCCTTCAGAGGATAAAGGCAAGGGTTGGGAAATTAGGAAGTCACTCTTCTTTTATCGGGTCAAATAGACCAGAAGGAGAAAAATCAACGGCTGGAGGAAGCATAAAGGCAGTGTTTGGTGAGATTGGAGACTTAGTTCGAAAAATAAGGCGAAAAGAAGGTAGAGAGACGGAAGTTCGACCAGAAATCAATAAAAGAAAGGGTTTATTAGCAGCTCTTCGTTCCTTGGAATCGTTAGAAAACATCGAGGGAGATTTGCCTAGCGAAATTGAATTTGAAGAAAATCGAGAACTTTTTTCTGAAATAAAACGGAATATAAGAGATATACATAGAAAATATAAAGAAAAAATTGAAAAATTTATAGATGGCTTTTTAGATTCAGCAGAAGGAAAAGTTCTGGATGAATGTAAAGATCTCGGATCTTCTTTAGATAGCATTGGATTTGACCACGAATTAATCGTATGGAGTAAAAGTATAATAACTGAACGAATTACTTGTTTAGAAGTAGAAGATAAATTTACTCGTAAGCAGGAAAAACTTGCCCAGTTAATGCAAAAAAATGTGTGGGAACAATCTGGAGCACTCCCTTTGAGACAAATTGTTTCTATGCTTCGGGATATGGCAGGAATCCCAGCTATTTTGGGAGA
This sequence comes from uncultured Candidatus Peribacteria bacterium, assembly GCA_964344165.1. GTDB lineage: Bacteria > Patescibacteriota > Gracilibacteria > UBA4473 > UBA4473 > CAYFMH01. The sequence continues at coordinate 43,541 of CAYFMH010000002.1, forward strand.
AATGGAAGCTTTAACTGGCAGTTCTCAACCTACGGTTCATCCAAAAAATCAACACAGAGTAGACACTCTAAACCAAGGATTTCAGGAGGAGCAGGAAGGGATAGAATCGTTTTTAAGCAAAAATGTCATTTCAAAAATCAGCATGATTACTTCTCAAATAAGAGAAGAAGTAGAAAGGTTAAAAAAAGAATATGCAACTCAAAGTGAGGCAACTCCGTCTGATAAAATAAAAGTCCAAATCAATGAAAAACTCCCTCATGAATCAGATATAAGAGCCCGACTAGAAACATTAGAACAGATAGGATGGGCAGCACTAGCTCCTGAAATTGATAGAATAAGTGCTTCATGGAGTGAGTCTTTAGAATCTCTTAATTTTTCTATCCAAAGAACCCCATTAGCTCTTTTTGATGAAGAAAATATAACAAGAATAGAGTCTCTTATGGAAACAAAGAAACAATCTGATGCTGTTATGACTGATTTTCAGGCAAAAAAAACAGAAACAGAAGAGGCAATATCTTCTTTGAGTGCTCTAACAGAAGGAAGAATTGGCGAATGGGAAGCTTTTCAAGCGGAAGTTAAGGAATTTCTTGATTCTGTTAAGGTTAACCCCCAAATTAATCCCAAAAGTTTTCAAGTCCCTGGTCACATTGTCGTAAACGGCATGGTTTCTTTTTCTAGTTTGAATCTAGATAGAGAGAAAATAGACACTCGTTTGGCGAATGGGAAAAGATGGAAACAGGGAGAACAATTAGTTTTAAATACTGGTGCTTTTGGGTGGGGGTGCGATCTTTTATCAGACATTGCCCAACAAAGTTATCATTTGTTACCAGGGAGCAGTTCTGCTCCTGGATTAGAAGAGAAGGGCAGTGCGAACCCTCTCCAAGAAGAAAGTCCTGAACCTTCTCTCGCAGGATCCAGAGATACTTGTGCAGAAGATATTTATCCAGATACATATCTAGATCCTTATATAGTAGAGCTTGCGGTAGGAAATGCTAGAGCTGCGGATGCCGTTAATAAGGCGGTAGAGGTAGCTGCTTTTGCAGGACAGAAGTTTCGTGATAGATTAAGAGAGGGGAACAATCTTAGACTTGCAAATCCTCAACGAGGAGAACTAAAAATATTTAGGCAAAAATTGGATGGGATAAAAGGAGAAAAAGACTCTTTTGAAGTTGCGATAAAAACTTTTCAAGATACGCTAACAGGCGTTGGAACTGATTTGTTTTTTACCCTTCCTTTATCTGATTTGTCATCTAATTTTAATCCCGACATCTATGATATAACTCCTCCAAATCAGGCCGATATTAACCTTTTGAGACATAAAGCAGGAGAAATCGTTTGGAGGCTATTGGAGGATAGAAACGAAACAGGTCTTGATTTCCCCCCAGAACTGGATGTAGAGGAAATAAAAAGCAAAGGATATAATAATATTTTAGATTATTACTTAGTTTTGAAAAAAAGTGATGAAAGAGGAGAAAGACCTCCTGAAATAAATACTATCATTGTAGAACAGGCACTAAGAAAAGCCATGCTAAAACAGTTAAGACTTGCGGCAGCACAAGTAGATGAATCAAGAGAAATGGATAAATTTACTTTTTACTTCAAAAACTTCTTCAAAATGGTGATAGCGATGGGAAATCTTGTTCAAAAAGAACATTTAGGCTTTCACTCAGGACATCCTTATCAAAACATTCCTAGAGGTTGTGAAAAAGCAGTTATATGGGAGGATGCAGACAGAAGAAATGCAGCTTAATGCCTTTCTTAATTATATTCCATGAGCACTCTTAGTTTCCTCTGTAGAACATCATGTTAAAGCTCTAGCAAAAACATAATCTCCTGTATAAAGACTGTTTGAATAAAAATTTTATTCAGCAAGTATTTTGAGACACTCCTTTTTTATAGTGTCTCATTTGTCTCATTTTTAAAAACATGTATACTGAAGATAAGGCAAGACAAAGGGTCGGAGACCCAGATGTCCCGCCATTTTTTAATTCAAATACTGCGCCTTGTATCGATTGTGCTCCTCCAGATCTTTGCTGAAATGCACCTGGCCTTTTCGATCATGGAGATAGTACCAATATTCTGTTTTTTGAGGATGAATAGCCGCTTTGATCGCCCGGAGACCAGGATTGGAGATCGCCGTTGGGGGCAATCCAATCTTTCGACGTGTGTTATACGGAGAATCGCTCTGGAAGTCGGCAGTCAGGAGTGGGCGTTTCCAGTCATTGAGCTCATAACGAGTAGTCGCATCGATCCCGAGGTACATTTGACTATCGAGACGTTTCCAAATCACATCGGAGATCATTGCCATTTCTTCGTCGCTATTTGCTTCTCGTTCAATCATCGAGGCGACAATGATAATTTCATTGGTTGTTCGACCGGACTCGAGGATGTCTTTTCTGAGCGGTTCGATCTGTTTTTCAAATTCTCGATAGAGTCTTTGGATGAATTTTTTACTAGAAAAATTGTTTGGGTTTACGAAGTAAGTAGAAGGAAAAATAAAGCCTTCCAAGTTTGAAGCAGAAAACCCAAAATCACAAAAACTGGTGCACTGTTCAAAATCTCCTTTTTCGATCAGCGATTTTTTGGTCAAAATTTCATCGATTTGTTTGATGGTGGATCCCTCTGGGATTGTAACACGAATTTCTTCGGATTTTGCACTCTGGAGAATCTCAGTGATTTCGGCAAAGGTGAGATTTTTTTGGATCACATAATCTCCGGCTTGTAATTTATTGGCCAAACCCTGCTTTTTTACAAAAATTCGGAACACCCAGGCATCTCGAATAAGCTCATAATCGTACAAAACTTCAGAAATGCTCTGCAAACTTGTTCCTTTTGGAATTGTTACTGATACACGGGTTTCTGAGTCAGAGTTTGGTTTATCCCAGACAAGGAGGATTCGGGCAAAAAAATAGAGCCCGATAAAAATTAAAACAAGAAAAAAAAACTTTTTCATTAGCTTTTGAAGTTTAGCACAAAAAAGGAGCAAGAAGAAAGGTTATACTAGCTTGCCTTAATAATTTCGAAATTAAGAGATAATAATGAAGAGAGCT
>CAYFMH010000003.1:0-43315 GCA_964344165.1 uncultured Candidatus Peribacteria bacterium
TTTTAGGTTATCCCTATTCTATATTATCGTAATTATTTAAGCAAGTCAGTATAATTTTCATGCCATCAATTGACTTCGGAGATCATCAATATCTTCTGCTTCAAAAGCGTTGCCTTCGGTAATTTCTTTTTGTCCTTCAAAAAGCTTTTTTATATGCAAAAGTTTTTCATATTCTGATCTTGAGATTTCTACTCGACTTCCAGTTGTTGTTTTGAGCATGAGTTGTTTTAAAAAAGTATTTCAATTATTGAGTAAAGTACAAAAAAATCAAATGCATATTTATGGGAACATCAAAGCGCCTAATCGGAAGCGGTATTTTTTTACGTAAAAAAAATAAAACTTTGCTTGAATTTTTTTATGATCTAAAAGTTGTTTCAATTTTTCCCCGTTGGTGGACAGGCCAAGATCGAACCAGTAAGATATTAGAACTCACTAATTTCCCCTCTCATATCAGCAACCTCGACATTATTTTTTTCACAAGAGTCTAATATGGTTCGCACTACCCCAAGAGCAATTGGATTAGCTTGCTGAGTTTGTTCAAAATCATCAAGCAATATTTTCATAGCTCTCTCTGCAAAGTTTCGCAGATGAGTCTCTAGTGATGAAGGATCATTTCCGAAGTTTTTTTCTAGTGTCCCTAAACTCAGAAAAACAGAACCTTCGGTATCAATAATATCTCCATGGCTTCTCTCACGAGAATAAGGTAATTCAATACAAGTATCAATAAGCCTTTCTATTTCTCGAATGTTGCTTTCGGGAGTGATTATTTTTGTTATTTCTATGAGATCTGTTGGTAATTTATCTCTCATTTCTAGGTCAAAGTCTTGTAAGTCGAAAGGCCCTAAAGCTCTTGATGCTTTAATTTTTTGTCTCATCCTGTTTACCATGTCTAGAACTACTTTTTCCTGGTTTGGAGTCAGGGGAAAACGATAGCCAAAGTTATGATAAATTTTAAGCCTCAAAAGATCACCTAATTCTACTACTGCTCTCATGAAACCTTCATGATCCTCTTTGTCAATAGGTTTCCTGAGAAGTGCTTCAGCTGAATTAACTATCTTCTCAGTATCAGTTTCAATGAGAGGGATAACCGAAGATAAATGTCTGGGAACAAAAGATGTTTTAGTTTCCATGGTTATAATTTGAAATGCGAAAACTTATGCCTAGTATATAAAAATTTTTAGTCATTGTCAAATTATTTTAAAATAAAATAATTTTCCCTTGAAATTTTTTTAAAATCCCTGTAGCTTCGAAGTCCCAAAAACAAAGTAAAAACTATGCTTCTCAATAAAATAAATAAATATTATTACTCCTACGCCAGGAGGATAAAAAAAGAGGGTGTTTTTTGGATTTATAAAATAGCTGCTGGTATATTTCTTCCACAGGCTACGGAGCACGGAACTTGTATTTTAAATCGACGTTTGAAAAAGCTTTTGTCGTGTGTGTGTATTTGGGCTGTTTTGCTGCCTTTTTTGGCAAAACCAGTAGAAGCGTTTCTCGATCCGGATCCTCAGCTTCCCAAAAATCTGAACGAAGTGCCAATGGCAGAGAATACCAAATTGGTGGCTTTTTTGGTCGGGAAAGATTTATTATCTCACAAAGACGTAGCCGATCGAATCGAGCAGTACGGGCAGGATGTGCAGCGAGATCTGCAGGCGCGAGTGGTGCAGATTCCGATTTCGTATGACGCGTCGCCGCTAGAGATCTATGAGGGGCTTTCTCATTTGTATTTTTCTGGGCTGCATTCCGATGGGAAGTCTCAGCTGATTGGGACCGTCTTGATCGGAGAGGTACCACTACCGGTAGTTGAAAAAAACGGGAACACTTGGCCAACCGTCTTCCCCTACACGGATTTTGAAGATCCGATGTACCAGTGGAATGAAGCCCAAAATCAGTTTGTGGCCGAAGGACGAGGACAAGAGCCTGAGATCTGGCATGGAGTAATCCGTTCGGGCACTGATGGACGAAAAGCACAACTCCAAGAGCTGGAAGCATACTTCGATCGGAATCATGCCGCTCGAGAAGGAGATGTGCAGTATGCCAAAAAAGTTTTTTGGGCGAACTTCGTTCAGCAAAAAGAAATGTTGTCTGAATTTGCGCTCAATAACTACAAACGCTGGATCAAGTATGCCGAGGATATTTCCTACCTCCGGTATAACAAAAAACTGCTGAAAAAACTCACCGATGAGGTGGCACTAGAGCGACAGGCAACGGCGGATTTGTACAAAATGGATAGTGATAAGGAAGGGAATGAAACCTTCAATGCGATGTTGGATGATATCTACACGCCAATCGATCCCGAAGCGATGGAGGACCTTCCTGACATCCAGGTCAAAGAATTGGCCGAGTCCTTCCTCATGCGATATCAGGAAGTCTACAAAAACTGGGGCTCGCTTGTCTCTGGAGCCGTCAATAAATCCGGGCGGTGGACGGCTGATGATCTGGATGCGACAGCGACTCTTTTGTCACGAAAAGATGAGTACTCGATCATTATTCTCCGCGCGCTCAACGACCAGTGGGAGCAAGTTTTAATCGAAAAACTTGAGGCGGAAAATATCCCCGAGACGATCGGGGTAAGTGTGGGAGAGACGCTTTTGGTTCAAGAGACTGATGAAAACGGGGATTTGGTTTATGATGATACAGCTCTCCCGATCATACAACCGGTAATGGAGGAGGTTGAAAAACCTCTGTACTGGAATGGAGTTAAACGGGCAGATATGGACGTGGAGGATTGTAGTCTGATCCGGGGGAGCAAGGTCGGGGATCGAACGCCTTTTGCTCAGATGGTGGATATGAATCGGGTTTTTAATGATGAGACGGAGGGGGACTGTGCTGCAGATGATGCTTCTACGACCGAAAAAAACGAAGATCTGTATGAGGGTTGCTGTGCGACGAACAAAGTAGAGACCAATGGGGAGTTGGATTATGTGCGTTGTGATCTGGGATCAGAATGGGATGTGGTGGATAATGAACCCGTGCACTACGGGGCCGAAAAGGAAGTTTTTGACTATAACGGAGGGCGGGAAATTGTACTGCCGCAGGGAGCGGAGGGCTGTGAAGAAATTATCCAGTGGGATGGGGGAGAAAATACATTTAGTTCGCTAATGGTGCACGATGAGCCCCGACCGGCCACGCTCATGGCTCAGGTCAAAAACGGTGGTGCGAATCTGCTTCCAGTCGATGATCCCCGAGGGGTGTCGTACTACGATCATGGTAAAAACTTCCGACGAATAGCCTTCCCCAATATCTTCGACTATCGAGATCCAACCGGAAAAGTTCTCTCTTCGGCCGCACTGAAGTCCGTGATCATCGAGATGCTGCATGAAAAAATCCGAGAAATAAATCAGGGCGTTCTGGCGGATAAAACCGCTTCTGGAACCCTCCTTCGCGAAGACCTGCTCGATGAAGTGATCGAAAAAGTCGGTTGGGACAAAATCTATGAATCCCTCACCTGGATCGACAAGGACATTGCCGAAAAAAATAGAATCATTTTGGAAAAAAACTTTGCGCCGAAAGAGGAGCGAGGGGATTTCTTGCTCGATGAGGAAGCGGAGGGGTACGAACTGCTGGAGATCGTCTCAGAAGGTCATCCCACTCGGGGGATCAAGATGGCTTTTTCGGCGGATTCTGATCGAGGGGATGCAGAATACCTGGCGGTTTTGGATTCTTTACTTGGTTTTAAATTTGACGAGCCACCAATCGTAAAACTAGATGAGCTCGATAGTTCTGTCTCCAAATCAGAAAAAAAATCAAAAAAGCCGGTGCCTTCTTTCCTCAAAAAGCCCGCTCAACTGGTTGTCTCACCAGATGAGATCCGGGTAGCCGCCAATGATCCGGCTCCCATCCCGATCGAAGTACAAATCCGAAACAAACGAGGCGATGTGATGATTGAGGATTTTGAAACCAAAGTAAGATTGAACTTCAGTCATCGAGAAGTCGGGAAATTTTTTACGATTCTTCCGGCTCAGGAGCGACATGTACGAGCCGGTGTGGCTAAGTTTACGCTCATCCCAAAAGTAGCCGAAAATGTGGGAGGGGTCTTCTCATTCACCGCCTCAACCGAGGATCTCGAAACAGAACCGATGAAACTGGAGGTCGTGCGTTATGGATTAAAAATTTTACCCCCGCTAGAGTCGGTCAGTGCGCGGATGCCAGGGGGAGCCCTCTTTCAGGTGCAAGTGCTTGATCTCGAGCAGAAACTCTCCAATCGCTGGGATGGGAGAATCATGAAGTTCCAATCCGAATTTGGTGACTTCGAGGGGGGACAGCTGGCGGCGATCCAGGATGGGGTGGCCAAAATTCGATTTTATCCATACAAAAAAGCCGGACGAGCTTCAATCACTGTCAGCGACATCGATGATGAGCTTCCGATCAAGATGTATGAATTTGATATTTTCCCAGGGAAACCGGCCCTCCTGAAGCTCGAAACTCCATCCCCACAGCTGATCAAAGATGGAGAATTTGTACCGGTTTCCGTTCAGATAACAGACAAACATGGGAATTCCATTGACCAGGTTCGGCATACGTTGAATTGGGATTTTGATCCGGAGCGGTTTGAAGTGCGGAATTTCAAAGCTCGAGATCAGGATGCCAATACGTCAGGGATGCAGGAGTTTCTCCGAGAAGGGGACAGCCGGATTTTCCTCCAGGCCAAGAAAAAAACACACTCGATGCGGATCGAGGTGACCTCGGATATTTTACCACCAGATCGGGGACAGAGTTTCTCGTACAAAGTCATCGAATCTCCCTACTTCGACATCAAGGTGGATCAAGACTTCGCCTTCGTGGGCAGCGAAGAACCAGTGAAGGTTACCGTCTGGGGAAAAGACGCCAAGGGGCGAAAGCTCGAAGGGGAATTTGATATCAATGTTACCCCATTTCCGGTGGATACGGCCTTCTTCCCCAGCCAGTTCAAGATCCAAAATGGCCGAGGGGAGTTTGAATTTTTTGCCGGAACCAAGCCAGGAAAGATACAGGTATCTATCCACAAACCGGGCTTCGAGACGCGAGAGTTTGAGTTTGCCGTCGTGCCGGAACCGGCCAAGAAGATTATTTTATCAACCGAAAAAAAGTCGATTGATGTGGAAACACTTCATCCGATTTTGATCGATGTGAAAGCGGTAGACCGGTTTGGAAATGTGGTCCAGACCAATGAAACTGTTTCCGTCCGATTGACCGAAGATACAGAACATCTTTTGAAATTAGAAAAAGGGTCTGTCACCCTTAAAAATGGAAAAGGGGTAATCAAGGCCTGGACACAAGGAAAACTAGGAAATCCTCATTTGATCGCGGAGCGAGAGGGCGTGATCCCAGATGTGTTAGAGCTCCAGATCTGGAATTATTTTTCCGTGGAGGATTTGATCAAACTTTCGCCGAAATCATTTTTATCCCTGATTTTGGGATTTGGTGCAGGGGATGCACGATATGAGGGAAACTTTGCCAATCGATTTCTCTTTACTGGAGATACACAAGCGGTGGGGACATTGATCGCGGATCCTGAACCCGGTAAAAAACAAGCTTCTTTTTCTCCCGCAGGGTTTGTTTCGGGACAAGTAAAAATGGGATTTTTGTCTGGGAAATTTCCAGAGGTGGCGCTTTTTACCACGGGAAAGGATGAGGAATTAGCCGCCAAGGTTCGGTTTCTCTATAAGCAAAACGTGGAACTGTTTCTCAATAAAAAGATGAAACTTCAACAGGGAGTTTACTTTGATTCTGCAACAGAGAGGGGTGTTAATCCCCGAGATATCTCGGGGGTTAACGATAGTGGGATAAAGGTTAAGGATAATATTGTCCATTATGAAGGCAATCCCATCTTTCAACTCACAGAAAAAGGTGGCATCCTGATCGATTCAGATCAGGTGTCGATCCAACCGACCAAAAATTTCCGGATCTGGCAGGTGTTTTTTGATAAACAACTTTTGGGTTCTCTCGAGTACGTGACGGGATCAGCGTGGGAGGTAGTCGAAAAATTTGTCCCAGAGGGGGCCTCTCGTATCCAGCTGAAGTCTTTGAAACCGGGATTGGAATTTGACCAAATTTTTATCGGCAACTCGACCCATACAGAGAAAGGCTGGGCCCTGATCGATACCAACAAAAAAGAAATTGATGACAAAAAACTCGGCTCGCTCAAAGAATCAGCCGAAGACGCGATTCGGACTGAAACTGTGGGATGGTCTGGAAACTGGAAGATTGCTTCACTCTTTGCCTCCGAAAACACCATCGGGGATTCCGCTCGGAGCGGGAGTAGTGATGCGTTTATCCTCCTCGGAGATCCGACACTTTCTCTACCACCTGCCGCAGAGGACGATCGGGGGTTTGGGTTCAAACGAAATCTGGGGACGCCGATATGGTCTTCTCCTGATGATCCCGTAGATCAGCTCATCGCGGGAGATGTCAATGGAGATGGGATCCTCGATCTGCTTCCTCGAGTGGAAGACAAACTCTATGTGCTCTACCAATCCCAGAACCCACTCGCTCGAACCGAAACTCGGGAGCGCGAAAAAGACTATCAACTCGATCCAAACTTTCGGGACGGAGGACCAATTCTTCGTTTTGCCGATGGGGTGAAGTCGCTCATTGATTTTGATAACGATCAGGATGGCTACGTGGAATTAATTCAGCTCAATGAGGACGGGAAATTAATTTTACACGAAAATACAGCTGGGGTTTTCTCCCGTGAGGTTCTGGATCTGGGCGGGCTCGAAGAAAATATTGAAATTCTCAAGTCTGGAGAGCTCAATGGAGATCGGTTTCTGGATCTGGCTTTTGTCACGCCGGACAATGATCTGTATGTGGCCTTCGGTCACAAAGAAGGATTTTTTCGCGCGCAAAAATTTGATAACTTCGCGCCAGATTTCCAAGAAATCGAGGAAGAATTTAAGCCTCTCGATGAAGAGGTAGCTAAGCTGGATTCTAATTCTCCCGAAAACCCATATCCGCAGTTATCGTCACTTTTGGTCTCATTTGCTGGCATGGAAACAGAAGATGAAAATATAGCGGAATCAGATAAGTTGGTAGAATTTGCGACGGGAGAAGGCGGGACGTTGAGCGCGCGGCCTTTTATGCCCGTGATCCAAAACGAACGATTTGAGACCACTTTCACCGCCAAAATCGATAAAGAAACGAATAAAATCCAGAAAGGGGATAAAATCCAAGTTGCGTTTACAATTCGTCCGAATGGACACATCACAGACTTTGAATTTCAGCCGGCTCAGGATGATCGACTCGAGCTCGTGCCGGGATCGGTCAAGTGTACGGGTTGTCGAGGCCATCTCAAGTTGCGGCCGATTCCAGGGAATGGACTTTTTTGGGCGTACGGGATAGAACTACCGAAGGCCCACACGGCGAAGATTACCTGGCGATTGCGCGCCAAATCTGTGCCGGTGATTGATTTTTTTATCGGAGATTTCGAGGATGGGGCCGATGACATTGATGATATCGCCATCCCGTGGACCGGAACTGATGGAGAAGAGCGAATGATCGAATACCTCTCGAGTGAGCAGCCAGATATCACGGGCCTTCGAGCGGGGAATATCGGGGGAAGTATCATTGCCTTTAACCCAAAACAAAGAATTAGTCCTAATCTGCCCCCGGAGGAAACGATTTCAAGTGAAGAATATGATCCGGTGGCCGATGAGGATCAGGATGCGGATGGGATCCCAGACAGTCATGATCATTATCCGCATGTGCCAAACGAACCAAATCTGAACTATGCCCAAAAGTATTTGAAAAATTTAAAGTGGAATCTTCCGCAGTGTGGAGGAGGAGAATGTAATAGTGTGACGGCGGCCTGGGTAGAACCACCGGAGGAAGCGCCGGGACTAATGAATGATTTTTATCATACGGTTTTTCCTAAGCCGGTCAGTTTAGATCCCATTCCTGGTTTCCCAGATGTTTGTAAACCTCCAAAAGTACCACCTATTTGTTGGCAATCTACTTATAGAAAGTACATCATGCCACTGAGCAATGGAAAAGTGGGGGAAGCGAGTTGTTCTGGTGTAAAAACAGCCTATATGAAACCACCAATTAAGGCGGGAGGATATTCTCAGACTGTTCGGGGAGGGGCTGGCGGCGGTCGTATTGATACGTACTTCGATATTGCACCAGATTATCTCCTGCGTTCGATCGAGCGGGGAAACGACCTCTACATCGATGATATCAAGGTGCTCACTATCGATAGTGGCGGTGGGGTGACAACACACAATAGGACGCGTATTGGAACGGGGACCAGATCTTCCTGGGGAAGTAATGCAGCCGGAGTGAGCTATGTGGGAGGGGAAGAAAAAAATCCGGTGTATTGGAAAGGGCGTTTAATTGGTTGGCTTGGAAAAGTTTCAATTGCTCCTCGAGGCGGAGAAACAATTAATGGACAGATATGGAAGAGGAAATGGAAACCAAATTGTAAACTTAAAGATATTCCCCCAGTTCCGAGAGGGATTTGTCCCAAAGGTGATCCTGGAAAAAAACTACTTTTAGCATCAGCGGCAAATATTGATCAGGGATCAAGGGCAAGTCTTTTTAACGTCTCGGGACAGCGGATCATCAATGGAGTCTTCACGATGAAGGTAGCGAATGAAAAAAATATTGTGACCGGAGGCGATGATGTAGGGACACTCTGGCTGCAGGATCAAGTCAGAGAGATTGGGGCCAATGCTTCTCTGGCATCGCTCTCTGTCCAGTTCCCGAGTTGGCTCCGGCATTATCTGCGGTACAGTGTGCCACCGGATTTCCTTACCGATCGAGGAGGGATTGTAGATCTAACTTTTGCGGCGCTGTCCAATATTCCTTTTCTCGAAGTAAAAGTAAAAAACATCTCGATCCCGTATGCAGAGTTTACCCGAGAGGAGATATCTCGTTGGGAAAGGTACTATGAGCAGTGGCTCGAAAGAGCTCCATCTTTGGGATTTACCTCAGCTGAGATACAGCAGCATCGACAAGCTTTTGATCATAATAAAGAAGTGATCAATAAATACAGTGCCACAATTATTGATGAATACTACAACCTGCGAATTCGCCAGGAGCGGCTTTTGGTGGGGCTTATTGATAATTTGGAAATTTTATCTGAATATCTCGATACCTGGGTAGCTAGTGTGGAGGCGGGACTCGATATGTGGTACAAAGCCGAACAAATGCTGCTGGCGACATTGGCGACGTGGCAGTCAGCGATTGTAGATCCGTTCTTAGGATTTGCGGTTGGTTGTCGGACGTGTGTGCTTGATCGGGGGACACTCCTGCCATGGCTGCTTCGTGTTTTTGTTGATGTGTATGAGGATCAGGGATTGCCTTATGGGTGGATGCCCTATCCGGTGGTAGAGATTGAGCGGGTGCCGGACGTAAAGATTGATTATTCCAATATTGTTCCGACCTTTTCCGTCGAAATTCTTAATCCTGTCATGAAACCAATGGAATTAACGCTCTTTGAGCTTTTTCCACTGCCGGCAGAAGAGGGCAAAGCCCCGCCAGAAGTGTTTCAGCTGCCAAATTATGAAACCCCAGAGCTTGATATTCCACCGCCATTAGACTTTAAACTGCCAAAACTGCTTCAGGCACCAACTCAGCGACAGCCGTTGATTTCTCTCCGGGCCAAGCAAGCTTTTCAGTCCAAGCCGATCCCATCTCCACCAATCTCAAAAAAATTGGCAGAAAAACTTGATGAAGCGCCGATGCCAGCAATTCCGGAGCCGCCTCAAATCCCAGATCTGCTTGGACCGATGAGTACGATTGTGGGGCCGCTTTTTGGGGTGATGGGATTTTTCTGCGACCTGCGCCAAAATTTCTTGATCGTCTCTGAGTGGTATCTCAAGCCGCACACGGAGCAGATCGGAAACCGAGAATCAGTCCACAGGTCGCATCCGTGGGATGATTGGCACTGGCTCCATCACCAACACATTGGGACGCTAGGACGACCGCATCGACTGATGAACAAAGAAGACTACGTCACGGCTTCCTTAGGGTTTCTTTTCCCATCAAAAACTATCACGATGCAAGGGTTGGAAGATGTTGGGACTGTTTTGAGCAAGTTTGTCGATAATGTGGTCGTCCGAAAGCGGGATAAGACCGGTGATCATTCTAAGGTGATTCCTCCGGTCCCAGGAGCTGAAATTGAAGCTTTGCTTGAGCAGGAAAAAAGAGAAAAACAAGAGCGTTTGGAAGGAATACGGAAGAAAGAATTTGATCGCAAAAAAGAAGAAGAAAGTGATGCGACGATGACCTTGGCTTATCTACCGGCGGAAAAATTAATTGAAAAGATGAAAACCGATGCAAAAGCCAAACCATCAAAAAATATCAGAGATTATGCGCTCAAAAAACAAATTTTTGATATAGAGCTTCCGGCTGATAAAAGTTTGGATACACCACTTCGAAAAAACGTCTATCAAGGACTTCAAGATCGAAAAACAGTCTTGGCATCCCTCCGAGGGAGGATAGCGAGAGAAAATAAAATTCTGAAAGAATTAAGAGATCTTCCAGTGGGGGATTTTTTCCAGGATCCAGAAGTTCAGACAATTGTAAGAACCGATCCCAATTATTTGGCCACAACCAAAAAAACTTCAACGTTGTTTGACAATGGACCGGTCTTGCTTGCGCAGGCCAATACTACCGAGGACGAGCCCAATATCCCAGAAGTCCCCGAGACAGAGATTCCGACATCTGAAAACCCTGTGGGGAAGGGGCTGTATTTCTTTGACCATGAGAGTGGAACCTCGGGAGAGGTGATGTTTGCACCAGAAGGGAAAGTGTCTCCGCTGCTTATCGATCTGGATGGGGACCTGACTGATGAGATTGTGTACAGCATGGGGCGAACGATTTATTTCAAAGAACGGTTTGCCAAGGCTCGAAATCCAATTCCGATCAAGAATATTGAGAAATTAGGATACAAAGAGTTCCTTAAATTTTATAACGCGACTAGATCCCATTCGGTCCAAATAAATTCTCTCGGAGCAGATCTCAATCTCAAGCCAACAGATTCGGAGACCAAATATTTTGAGTGGATACATACAGATCGACCCGATTATTTCTTTGAATTCTCAGAAAAACCAGAAAATCGGAAATCAAAAATCTGGCATCGGACGGCTCTGCAGATTCGTGAGCAAATTTCAAATGCTAAAGCTCGAAAAACGATCGCCCATATCAAATCCATGAGCGGAAAACCAAAACTTGTCCTACCGCCAACTGAAAAAATACAAAAATTTAAATCGGCGTTTTGTGAGGATTCGAAATATCAAAAGCCTATTTTTATGGAAGCGACGACTTTTATCGCCAAACGAGACGCTCAGATCCAGCTCAAGTGGATCAGCAGAAGCAATGAACGACAAAAAATATATCTCGAAAAAGGGCAAGAAATTCAGTTGTCTGGGGTGGAGGTATGTGTGACGGATGGAGAGCTTCTTCGATTAAAAAGAGGGTCTGGAGAAATAGTAGAAGAAATTGATCGAGATCAGTTTTTGACGGCTCCATTTACACTCGAGTTAGCGCCAGCGGACCAATTGTTATTAGAATTTTTTGACGGCTCCCTGGTAACCGTCTGGGGTGGAGAGAATTATGAGCTTCATCAGGTGCAGGATGCCGAGTCAATCCATCACTTCCAGGCACTTCCACAAAAAAATCATTATGGATTCCTCAGCGGCCGAAAAGGCCAGGACCTGAGTTCGATCCAGCATAAATTACTACTTGATCCACAGGTTCCTGATGACCGGGAACCACCTCAAATTTCAATTGTGGGAGGGTTTGAACACATTGGTATGGTAGGACAAAAAATAGTAATCAATGCTAGCCCAACAACAGATAATGGACAGATTACACGAGTCTGGTGGGATCTCAATGCCAAGCAGGATCGGGATGGAGATGGAGATCCGGATAATGATCAAGATTTTCCGCCAGTAGATAAAGAATTTCCTCCAGTAGAACTACTAGTCGTAAAACTACCGCCCAAGAAAGCGGTGGAAAAATACCAGGTGGTACTGCATGTGGAGGATGCTTCAGGGAACCATTCTCAAGAAACTTTAGACATTTCTGTGGAAGTCCCAGATCTTGAGTTGCAGGTGGCGTCTGTCGACGATCATCGGCTGAAGGGAGTGATCAAAAACAAATTTGCCAACATCCCGATCTGGTTTAATCGGAAACGAAAAGGATACGAACTGCTGGTCCGCAAAGATCCGGTTCACTCGGATAAGGATGGGGTTTTTCAGATCGATAATCTGAGCACCGAAGGAGGCCTGGAAATCATTGAAAAAAAGACCGATAAGGTGGTCGTAGAAATTCTCGAAACGGGTCGACCAGTGATCTATGATAATCGATTTGGATTTAGTGTGCAGCCAGCGACTGAGATGCATCCGATGAGGATTCGGATTCGTGATCGGAAGAATCAGCCGGTGATGACGCTGGATTTTGAGGCTAATGGAGACAAGCGGGTGAAGCTGCTCTCCGAAATGGAAAAAATAAATTTGTATGGAAATGATCTGCCCGTACAGGTACTCGATAAATCCTCAAAAGACCGCTACCGGTTTCAGGAATTCCCAGAGACGACAACTTTATCCGGTCACATTGCTCTGATTGACACAAAAAAATATGAGACGCTGGGCGTCATCGATCCGAGAGGGGATTTGTATTTGGTCGAAGACAGTGGGATTTCTCTGGGTATCAAAAAAACCACTTTAGACACGGAGCCAGTGGTGTTTGAAATTTTTGGGAATGAAGATTTGATTGGGGAGTTGTTTGTACCGGTGGTGGGGGAGTTGGAGGTGCGGTGAAAATAAATCTTCAATTATCAATGATCAATGAACAAATTATTTTTGTGTACCAAAAAACAAGCCTATTCCTACAAGGGGGATATGCCCATTTGGTGTGAGTTTGAGTGATTAGAAGAGAGGGATAAAAATTTCTGATGAAATTTTTATGGTGGAGGTGGCGAGTATCGAACTCGCGTCCGAAGAGGAAACCTATTTTCTTCTACGCTCATAGTTTGATTTGTTTAAGACAGATCCTGAAAACCAAACAAAAAAGATCCGAATTTTATCCAAGGATGTCCTTTTGAAGCGGATAAATTTTCAAAAGTAAGGTGCTAAGTTGGACGCATGAGTTTCACACCAAACTCATGGTCACTTGCGAGCAAAAAGCTCAAGCAAGGTTTATCTTATGCAAAAGCGTAAGCTCCTTGTGGTGCTGGAGCGAAAAGTCGCCCTAGTCCAGCAAAAAGTCGTTTTGCGTTATAATTTGCAGTTGCAATTATAGTTTGCATCATGGATCTACCGGCGATGATGCCCGCCGTGAACGCCAAAAATAAATTTCTATTCTCCCCGTCAAAGCCAAGTCACCCCCTCGTCGAAGACGACTGCATACTTACGGTAATTTTTTTCAAAAATTTACTCCAGTATTTCGTAGTCTTCTCCTCTCAAAATTCAATCTGTCCTTGTCTTTTAACTTTATAGATTAAATTTTGGGGTTTTCTAAAAACTAATAACTAAGAACTAAAAAATAATTATTTCCCCGTCATGTAAAAGACCTTCTTCTAAAAACTAAGAACTAACCACTAAGAACTAAAATTATTATACTCAAATCTACTTCTCTGTCAATTTAACTGTCTCGGGAAGGCTTTTTATAATTTTCATGACATCTTTGTATTCTGGGTCTCCGGTACATTCTATGCTGTAATCCCAGTAGGCAAGATTGGTGTTTTTGTCTACTTGGAAATTCGATTGAAGGATATTTATTCCATGATCAGCGATAATTTTTGAGATATCTTTGAGCAGTCCCACTCGATCTTTGAAGGTCGCTTCGAAGAATTTTTCTATCTGGAAGTGAGCCTCGAGAAATCGTTCTGGTTCGAGCTGGTCCAGTTGCTTACAGTCAGCCTCGTGAACTGAAAAATCAAGACCTCTGGTTTTGTAAGCAATTATATCTTTTCCTAGTTTTGGTTTGCAACAAGAAACAAATCGGTAGGGGAGGTTTCTTTCTCCTCCGATTACGATTTCTGGTTTTGATTTTGATCCAGTGATGAATCTTTCTAGTTTTTGAAAAAATCTTGGTCTTGGTTTTTCTCTTTCTTCTTGCTTTTTTTGTTCTTGTTCGGGGGCGGTACTAGGTGTTTTTTGTTTATTGAGGTAGTTTTTTATTTTTCCTATTGTTCGTGAAGATTGGACGAAGTTTAGCCAAGCTGGGTTTGGATTTCGGCCTTTTTGAGTAAGGATTTCTACGACAGACCCATTTGAAAGTCTATAATCAAGCGGTTTAATAATTCCATCTACTTTTGCTCCGACGCAGTTATTTCCAATATCAGTATGGATGCTGTAGGCAAAGTCTATTGGAGTGGAATTTTCAGGAAGCGTCACGATTTCTCCCTTTGGGGTAAAAACATAAATTCTGCTTTCAAGGATGGACTGAGATATTTTTTCATAAGATTTTTCGGCAGAATCTTCCTCCTCTAATTCTATCTGAGGAAACCAATCCATCCTTTTGACATAGTCTGTGTCGAAGTTGGAATGTCTGGCGTGTTTGTAAGCCCAGTGGGCCGCTGGTCCGTACTCTGCATCCTGGTGCATTTCAACTGTTTTTATTTGGATTTCGAGTGGAGCTTTTCCAAACCCCAAGATAGTGGTGTGCAGGCTTTGGTATCCATTTGGTTTTGGGATAGAGATATAGTCCTTAAACCGTTTGGGGATGGGATGCCAGTTGGAATGGATCACTCCAAGGGTTCGATAACAATCAGAAGAATTATTGACGAGGATCCGGATCGCAAAAAGATCAAAAACTTCAGAAACAGAAGAAAATCCTTTCCGTTTCATTTTCGTATAGATAGAGTAGAGATTTTTTGGTCTTCCTTGGATTTCTGCTACTTCAATATTTTCTGCTTCTAAAACTTGGCTTATTTCTTCCTTTGCTTTTTCGATAAAAGTATGTTGTTCTTTTCGAGAGGCAACGACCTCATCAGACACTTTTTGATAGCTATCTTTGTAGAGATGTTTAAAACTATAGTCTTCGATCTGGGTTTTGAATTCAAAAAGTCCCAGTTTGGCTGCCACTGGGGCATAAACTTCTAGAGATTCTTTGGCGATCCTTTTTTGTTTGTGTTCGGGGACGTATTCGAGCGTCGAGAGGTTGTGGATTCGGTCAGCGAGTTTGATAAAAACTACTCGAATATCTTTGGCCATAGCTACAAAAAGCTTTCTAATATTTTCTAGTTCTCTTTCTGGGCCTTTTAATTGAACTTTTGAGACATTAGATACCCCTTCTACTAAAAAAAGAACCTCGGCCCCAAATTCTCTTTTGATATCTTCCTCAGTGGCATCAGTATCATCGAGGACGTCATGGAGGAGGCATGCTTGGATGGTTTCAATATCTGGTTTGATTGGGAAAAGATTTTCCGTCGCTTTTACCGGGTGGATGAAGTATGGTTCTCCCGAAAACCTTTTTTGCCCCGCGTGCTTGTCATATCCATACCAAAACGCTTTTTTAATCTTCTTTTTTTCTACTTCTCCAAACTCAGGATAGTATTCTTGAGCTTTTTTTAGGGTGAATTCAAGAAGTGCTTCGAAATCATGAACAGCAAATCCCATTTTTGTATTGATTTTCCTATGAGGATGAATAGTACTCGAGGGGATAAAAGTCAATTTATTTATTTAATCCGAATCACGAAATTCGGTTTTCTTCATAAGAAAGGGAAAAAATAAAGTTTATGCTGTAGATAGCTTTCCCCCTTCGTCCCGAGTCTTCAGGACTACGGCGGACGGGCTGGAAAATTAAGCCAATTCTCTGTTGAATCTTCGCAAAAATGCGATTTTATTTGAATTCAGTAAAAAGGCTTGTTTTTCGTTAAAAAATAGTTTATAGCCAGGATATTAATCAAAAAATGTCTTTTAGGAGCTTAATAGCGGATTTTATTGAGTGTTGTCCTCATATAAATATGAGGAAGGTAGAGTATGCTTATCTTTTTGCCAAGGAAGTACACGAAGGACAAAAACGAAGATCTGGTGAGCCCTATATTATTCATCCTGTGGAAGTGGCAAGGATTGTTTGTAAAGCCGGGGGAGACGAAAACATGATCATTGCAGCCTTACTTCATGATGTGATCGAAGATGGCAAAGATCCAGAAAAAATCGGAAATGAGATTTATCACCAATTTGGAGGGGATGTTTTTTATCTAGTACAGGCACTCTCAAAAGATGGGAATTATAAAGACAAAGAAATCCGGGATAAGGAAGCCTTCAATCAGCTAAAAAAGGCGGCCGAGACGGATATTTCTGTTTTTCTTATAAAATTGGCAGATTTGATTCACAATATGGGGACTATCTCTGCTCTGAAACCAGCAAAGCGAGACAAGTGGATCCAGGAACTAAAAGAGATTTACATTCCCTTTTTTGAAGATTATTTTCATCGAATTTCTTTTCATTATCATGGTATGTATCACAATCTCATGGAAGAACTTCACAAGATCGTAGAAGCGCATGAAGTAAAAGCGGGAAAATAGACTTGAAATATAGGTAAAAAGGTGCTAGGATTGAAATACTTTTTATTGTCTTATGGCTCCTTATTCGCCTCTTCAAATTCGTCAGTCCCTCAAGATGGTTGGGTTCTCTGATAATGAGATTAAGGTTTTATTATATCTTTTTCAGAAAAAAAAGGCGACTCCAAAAGAGATTAGTCACCAAACGACGGTTTCTTTTAGTATGACGCAGTATGCATTGTCAAATTTATCTAGAAAAGAACTAGTAAAATGTCTCCCGAGTAAAAAAGAAGCTGAAGAGTGTTACGAACTTTGCTCAGAAGAAGATTTTTTTAATTGGCTGGACGAGCAAAAAGCAAAGCATGAGGGAATTTATGATAAAGCCAAAAAGGACGTTCATAATCTTATGTCTATGATGCAGGAGAATTCATGGCAGCCAAGTGTTTTGTATTATGAAGGAAAAGAGGGGATTATAGAAATTTATGAAGATATGTTGGAAAATGCTCAAAAAGAAATTTATAGTTGGCTTGATATTCCTAGATTGAAAGATGTTTTGGGAGACTATCTTCAGAAATATATTAAAAAACGAGTAGAAAAAGATATTACTTCTTATGACATTGTTCCAGAAAATGAGATAAATAAAGCTTATGCGCAGAAAAATGAAAAGCGAAAAGTTAAATTTATAAAAAAGGAAAAACTTCCTATTGATGGAGAGATACGGATTTATGGAGATAAGGTGGCGGTGATAACTTTTCATGAAAAAAAACCTGTTGGATTTGTTTTTCAGGGAGAAGTTGTAACGGCTTTATTTAAGGCGATTTTCAAAAGTTCTTGGGAAAGTTGAGGATTTTATTTTTTTCTAAGTCTAGCTGCAGATTCTCGTGAAATCCATTGAACAAAACGTTTTGGTAAGAAATTAAGAGCTACTGATCCCATTTTTCCCCAAAAAGAACTTTTGGGAGCTGGAAAAGAAGAAATTCTTCTTTCTCTTATATCATCTTCATTTTTTCGCGTTATTTCACCTTCTTCTTTTTTAAAGATAAAATAAAGCAACTCTTGTCTGCCTTGTCCTTCAACCTCATAGTCGTTCTCAAATGTTCCACCGGAATCTACTATCGAAAAAAGATATTCTTCTTTATCTCTATCGGGATTGTCTTTTTCTCGAACCATATGCCTAATCCTTGAGGAGTCCCGAAAGAATCTAATTTGACCATCGGGATTAAGCCAAGCACTTTTCATAGTTCTATGTTCTGCGGTAGCATCAGTTCCATGTACATCTACAAATTGGCTTTCTTGGCAGGTGAGCCGAATCCCTTGACCGTCAAAAGTAGCTTTTGGGCCTTTGATAGCAAAAGCCAAATGACCGCCAGGATTAAGACAGGCCTTACACAATCTAAATATTTCTTGTAATTGATCATCATCAAAGTAATGTAGGGTCGAATGACTGTAGATAATATCTACTGTTTCTCCATTCTGTTCCATTCTGCTTAAGACTTCGAGCATATCTTCTGTTCTTTCTGGTACCTCAAATCTATCTTGTAATTCTGACTTAAGACCTTCTTTTGTTGCTTTTAATTTTTTAAGCATATGACCACTTTTATCTACCATTTGAGTCTTTTTTGCTTCTGCTCCCAAAAAAAGTTTTTCATCTCTCCCACTTCCTGGACCAAGAGAAAGAACGTTTTTTCCTCGGGCGAATGTTAGACCACTTTTCGCTACTACATGCCCTGCAAATTCAGTTGGATTTTTTTTCTCCGCTAATTCAAAAGTATGCCAAAGTCCCTCTCCAATAGGAGGGATGAGGCCGATTAAACGTAAGTAATTCAACCAATGGTTTGATTCTAAATGTTCATGTCCAATTAAAGTCCTATTTCTTTCTGATAATTTCTCAGATTTTTTTTCTATATTGATTTCTTTTTCTCTTAATATTGCAGCTTCTACAAAAGATTTTAAAGCTATTTTTGTTTCAACTTTCCTTCTTATCATATTGGCCACTACTGCTGCAACTGGCTCTTCCAGAAGTTCACGCCCTTTTTTGGAAGCTGCTTTGTCGGATGTATCTTGTAGAGTATCATTAAGAAATTTCAATCCTCTTCCTGTGCTAACAATTGTATCAACTGCTCCAGAAGTACTTTCAATAACTTCTAATACTTCTTTTTGGAGGGATTCTAGAAACTCATTTACTTTTTTTTCAGAATTCAAAAAATTCAGGCCAGATTGCTGACTTAATTCCTGAACAATAGAATGTTGGACCTCCTCTATGAGCATTTTATAATAAGAGCTTTTATTTGCAATATTGTGAAAAATATTCAATTAGATTAAAAAGTCAAGCTTTTTTTATTAAAAGACAACAAAATTTTAATTTTGTTTTAATTGTTCAAAGCCTTTTCATAAAAAAACGCATCGCTCTTTTGCTTAAAAAAGAACAATCTTTATTTTTTATTTTTATTTCATTTGGCCTATAAATACTCAGAAAAATATTTTTGTCCAATTTTTTCTTAAAAACAAAAATTTTCTTGAAATAAAAAATGAGAAAGCGTAAGAAAGAAAGGGGGATAGATAAGTAAAATGCCTTTTTCTTCTCTCAGGGAACGTATCGAAAAAGATTCTCGTTTTGATCTATCAAAGATCGAGAAGGCTTTTGCGATGGCTCAGGAAGCTCACGGAGATCAAAAACGGCACTCGGGGGCGCCTTTTATCAGCCATCCGGTTGCGATGGCCGAGATTGGTTTTGAGATGGGAGGAGATGAAGAGAGTATTATCGCTGGTCTACTCCATGATACCGTAGAGGATACCAAGCTCTCCCTCGGAAAAATAAAAAAGGAATTTGGAAAAGATATTGCCTTCATTATCGATGGACTTACAAAACTAAAAACAACGCTCAAAACGGATGGAGCAGAAGAAAAACAGGCCAAAAATCTGAGAAAAATATTTGAATTTATGGCGGATGATCTGCGGATCGTCGTGCTAAAAATAGCCGATAGACTTCATAATATGCGGACATTGGGAGCGGTCCCGGTCATGAAACAGATGGAAAAAGCGATTGAAACAATGGAGGTTTATGTACCACTGACTAAAATTTTGGGGCTCTGGGAAATAAAAAAAGAAATGGAGGATTTGGCTTTTTCTTATTTAGATCCCAAAAAATACAAGAGTTTGGTACAGCATCGAAAAAAGTTTCGATCATACCACCTTCATGATTTCAAAAACGCCGCCCAGATTTTGCAGTCTAATCTGAGTGATTTTTCTATTCCGGCAAAAGTCCAAATTGATCTCAAAGGAATTCACGAAATTCACCGTGATGCAGAAAGATCAGAAGTTATTGAGACTGAATATCAGAGAATTGCAATTTTAACCATCCGTTTGCCGGACGAGGTGGATTGTTTTCAGACGTTGGAAAAAATCCATTCTTTTTGGCGACCTCTCTATTATAACCTTAAAGACTACATTTCTAATCCCAAAGGAAATTATTATCGAGCGTTGCATACTTCTGTGATCGGACCAAGGGGCTTGTTTCTAAAAATTCGTATTTTGACAGAGGGGATGTATCAGTCGGCAAGCTATGGGGTTTTGCCTCAGCTTTTTGATCCAACTCGAAAAAATAAAAAATTTCCCACCCCGGTTTGGCTCAATGATATTTTGACCATGAGTCGCACCGAAAAAAACAACAAGATTTTTTTAGAAGAACTAAAAGTGGGAATTTTGGGAAAAAAGATATTTGTGATGAAAAAAGATGGGGCTATGGTCGGTCTTCCAGAAAAAGAAACCGGAATTGGTTTTGGGATTTTGACCGGGATGGATTTGTCCAAAAAATGGACTTTGAAACTCAATGGGGAGACCTGTCTTTTAAAATCAAAGTTGAACCCGGGGGATTTTCTTGAAATAAAGGAATCAGAAGACATGGGAGAAGAGCCTCACTGTCTCTGGCTATTGTATTGTAAGACTTATTCGGCTCGTTTGCGTCTCAGAGAATACCTCCAAACTATTCCAAAAGAAAAAGCAGATCATTTTGGTTCTGAAGCACTTTTGAGAGAATTGGAGCGAGATGGGAGAGGGGATTTTTCGGCTATCTCAGACTATATTAAAAAGAAGGCTTTGAGAAAATTTGATTGTCCGAGTTTTGATATTCTTTTGCGACGGATCGGACGAGGGAAATTAAATCCTCATGAGGTGTATAGAGCTCTTTTTAAGCCAATCTATGAGGAAAATTCTGGGGATTGTTTTCGAGTGCTTCTTAGAGCTCGCCAAGAAAAACCGGGACTGCTCTATGAAATTTTGGGAGTTTTTCATCGTTACCATTGTTCACTTCTAAAAATCGAGGGAACTTCTTCAGAGATAAAAGATGAAAACAAAGTTGAAAAAATAGAAACAGAGTTTGAAATTGGTTTTCGGATTCTAGAAAAACACCAGTTGTACCCACTCTGTCTGGAGCTAGAGCAAATCCAAAAAGTCGAGAGTTGTGTGGTGTTACCTTGTGATTGCGTTTAAAAACACCAGTTTTTAGTTTTATGAAAAAAATATAAATCTGTATTCCGAGTTTCGAATTTCGAAATCAGATGTCTTTTTTCATCAGGACAGTCCAGCTCATTTTTATGGGACCAAAGTTTTTTAGGACTTCCAAATTGTGAATTTTAGCAGCATTTTCATTTGTGAGAGCGAGATCAGTCTTGCCTAATGCACAAAGACGAGCGGCAGTGATATTACTTTCAGAAATAATGCATTCTAATCCTTTTGGGATTTCTGAAGAGCAATTGATAAAGGCTTGGAAAGAAGGGCCAGTTGTTATTTTTTTGTACTCGTGTTTGGATTTTGGATTCCTGGCCAAGACTATTTCGTGACTTTCCGCTATAAAAGCATCAATAATTTCTATTTTTCCAAAATGATGAAAAAAAACAGAATTTAACTGCGGGTGGAGAGAGCTAATGATGAACTGATCTAAGTCTCCTTCGACGAGAGCATTAATTCCTTTTTCTAGGACATCAAACATGATTATCTCTCCGTGTCCGAGAAGCAGATTTTCTAGATAGTATTTGGTCACTTTTTGAGTATCGGAGCCTTCGGGGCCGAGAATACCAAAAGTACCGAGGGGAAGAGGAGTGTTGGACATAATTTTATTTCAGAGAATAGGGACAAGTTAAAAGTCAAAAGTTAAAAGTCAAAAGAAATTAATTTATCATAAAAACTGGAAAAACTTTTGTAAGTTATTATGCTTCACTTAATGCAACCGACCTACGATGTGACAAAATCTTATGACTGGAACTATGAAAACGGCCCTGTTTTTACTGGCGAGATTCCAGCAAAAAAAGTAACAACAAAACCGGTTAAACTTTTTGACTTTGAATTGAATTCTCCCCTGGGGATTCCAGCGGGGCCGCTGCTGAATTCTAATTGGATCAAGCTTTATGCGGAGCTCGGATGGGATATTCTGGTATACAAAACCGTTCGATCCATCGAGTTTCCCGCCCATCCCAACCCAAATTGTATTTTTATTCATACAGATCGACAGTTTGAGCCAACGGATGCGGGATCGGCGATTACGGGTGATTTTGTTGAACCGGATTCGGTCAGTGGACTGATGATTACCAATTCTTTTGGGATGCCGTCCAAGTCTCCGGATGTCTGGATGGCAGATATTGATAAGGCACATTCTTATCTGTCTGATGGGCAAGTGATGGTGGTCTCAGTCGTTGGTTCGGTTGGGGTTGAGCGAGAGTTAATCGAAGATTATGCGCACTGTGCGCGGTTGGCCAAGGAAGCCGGAGCCAAGATTATTGAAGTGAATTATTCTTGTCCTAATGTGTGCACGGGGGAGGGAGCAATTTTTACCGATGCGGAGACTTCGAGGGCGATATCCAAGGTCGTCAAAGAAGCGATTGGACCGACACCGCTCCTGATCAAAGTAGGGAATTATATAAATGCAGATTTTATGGAGACGGTTATTTCTGCCAATGCGCCGTATGTAGATGGGATTGCGGGGATCAATACGATTGCGATGAAAGTTTATAATGATAAAAAAGAGCAAGCCCTGTCGGGAGAGGGGAGACTGGTAAGTGGGCTTTGTGGAGCAGGGATCCGTGATGCGGGGCAGAAGTTTACAGAGGAATTGGCCGAAATCCGAAAGAAAAATAAATTTGATTTCATCATCTGTGGAGTAGGAGGGATGATGACGCCAGAGGATATCGATCAGCGTTTATCGGCGGGAGCAGATATTGTGATGTCGGCGACGGCCGCGATGTGGGAGCCCGGTCTTACGATGGCTTGGAAAGAAAAGTAAATATCGGATGGATAATTCTTTAATAACCTTCTTCTTCTTCTTCTAATATTCGTCTAATACTAGCTATTATATTTTCCATGCTTGGACCTTCATTATCTAAATCTAATTGTGATAATCTTTTTTTCTTATTTTTTCTTCTAACCGTGCTATCTTCAACTCCTGGATTATTTCTTATTCTTTTTCTTCTGTTGACGTGAGCATCTATTGCAATGGCATTCATTCTTTCTCGTGCAAGTCGGCGAAATTTTTTTGCCATTGGCCCTTCTACATACCTTGATTCTGACTCATCGGGTTGTCGATATGGAGGGGTGAGTGAATTTCTAATGGCTTGAATAAAAGCCCCAATATCGTCATCATGTATAGTAAATTCTTCGAGCCCGCCTCTTAGTTGGTCTAGAGTGGCTCCTTCACTTTCTTTTGCAAGAATTTCTATGATACTTTCTTCAATTTTTTCCTTTTGTTCTTTTAGCCAATCTATGATGAATTTTTTTCGTCTTTCTATCTTTGGGCGTCTAAATTTGGCAAAAAGGTTAATTCTTCCAGGTCTTTCGGACAAAGCTGGAAGGATACGATGAGGAAAATTTGTTGTGATAATCATAAAAATTCCTTCATTATCATCAAAGCTGTCAAGTTCAGCTATCATAGCTTTTCCTATATTATTATCTCCCAATAGATTTTCTCCATCATCTATTATAATCTGACAAGGAGCGAGTTTACGAGCGTATGCAAATAGTGAATTTATAGAATTTCCTTCTCCCAAACTTCCTGCGGGGATCACAATGGTGGTCACTTCTTCTGGGGTTTCTTTTATGATTTTTCGAGTAGTAAGTGTTTTTCCAGTTCCCGGATCTCCAAATAAAACCATTGCGTATTTTTTGACTTTTGGATCCCCTTCGTAAAAAAGATGCAGTGGGGTGAAAATTTTTGATTCGAGTTCCTCGTCTAGGATTAAGCCTTTGAGGTTATTTTTCTTTGAAATAACAAAGTCTGTAAAATTCATACTAACGGTTCGTCCTTTTACATCAGCAACAAAAAGTCGTTCTACTTCTTTTCGGATGAGTTTTTGTAGTTCATCAATTGCTTCCACATCGGCTTGATTATCTTTTAGCTGTAAAACGGTTCGGCCATTAAATGATTCAGTTGATAAAGTAAATTTAATGCCATCTTTTGTCGTACAAAACCATGTGTACTCGTGGTACATAGAGGCTGGGCCATCTCGAAAATGTTCTACGCTTTTGTTTCTCGCTCTTCCGTATTTTTCTGTGAATTCTTGATTGATATTTATCGGGGCATCTGTTAGAGATAAGTTTTCTAGAGCTCGAATAAAATATTTCCAGGGATAACTAGAAGAAACTACATCATTAGTTAAATCATTATCACTTTCTACTCCCAGGAAGTCATGATAAGCATTGTATGTATTTTTTTCTTTTTCCATAAACCGATCAACTCTCGGTCTGTAGAAATCACGCGAATTAATTCTTCCAATAGTGGTAGCTTGGGCATGTAATAAGGTAAGATCTCTTGGTGTTGGTGGCGCAGGAGCTATGAGAAAAGGACTATCGGGGTTTCTAAGTCTTTGTACCCGGAGATCTGAGATGGCAGCTTGAAATGCCTCATCTGATCCATAAATGATCGATGGAGCCACATCAAGCATCTCTTGGAGTACTGGCGGAATCGGTTTTTCAGTTCTTCTCATGGGAATATTATTATTTATAAGTGGGTCATCAGGAAACCCAAGGAGTGAATTTATTTCTGATTGTGAAAGCTCTCGAGTGTTTACTACATTTGTTTTTTCTGAGCCTGCCATCATGGCTTCCCATTCTGCGGCAAGATCATCTTCTTCTGGCATTTTTTAATAAAAAAAAATAAAAAACTGGACCCGAAATTAGATCCAATTGTTTTTTTTATTTTTTTTAGTACGGTGACACAGAGCTTACTCAAAAATTCAGACATGCCAAATATTTCTACCAAAATCGCACAGATCCTCCTCGATCGAGGAGCTGTGAAAATTAGCCTTGATCCCCCCTTCACTTGGACGAGCGGGATTCTTGCTCCCGTGTACTGCGATAATCGGATTTTACCTTCTTTTCCGACTGATCGAGAGACAATTGTTGATGGATTTGTTCAACTCATCAGAGACAAAAATCTAGATCCAGACGCCATCGGGGGGACCGCGACGGCTGGGATCCCTTGGGCTGCTTTTGTGGCGCAAAAGATGAATTTACCCATGTTTTATGTCCGGCCAAAACCAAAGGCCCATGGAGCGGGGAAACAGATCGAAGGATTCCTCAAAAAAGGAGCAAAAATTGTGATGATTGAGGATCTTTTTTCGACTGGGGGAAGCTCCATCAAGGCAGCAGAAGCTTGTCAGCGCGAAACGGAAGCAGAAGTTTTAGGGATTTTTTCTATTGTGACGTACGGCATGGATTCAGCGGAAATAAACTTTAAAAATTCCGGATTTGTGCACGGTTCGCTCACGACATTTCCAGATATTTTGGAACTACTCCAAGGAAAAGGAGATTTCTCCAAAACAGATGTTGCTCAGATTTTAGAATTTACAAAAGATTCGGAGAATTGGGGAGCATCACTTTAATCATCTCCCCCAATGAGAAAATCTTCATCGGGTGTAATTTCCGGTGTTAAGATGAGGCTCGGTGGGAAAGTATCTTGTTCAGGTTCTTCATCATCTTCATGAAGTTCTGCCTGGATTCTTTGAGCAAATTCAACTTTCATTTGAGGGGTTATCTCTACTTCCTGAGGAGGGGGTGTTGAATCATTTCCTTTAGCACTTATTTCTATATCATCTATTCTTATTATTGTCTGAGTATCGTCTTCTTTTGGTTTTTCAGTCTCAAAAACAAATTTCCCTCTTTTTTTTGTCAGACCAAAATCATGCCTCAAAAGTTTCATTTTAAAATAATCTAAAAAATACAACATTCTTGATATGGTATGTTGAAATATTTGTCAAAATTTTTTAAATGGTATTTAAGTCTTCCAAGAGTTGGGCTTTTGCCATTTTCACTTCTTTGGCATGTGAATCTTCTATTTTTTTTGTTTTTTGTTGAATTGTGTCATTTTATCAAAAATAAAGAGATATAGCAACTTTTTTTCTCAAAATTCCAAAAAAAAATGAGAAAAAGTTGACATTTGTGATCAAATCGATGAAAATCCGCCCGATTTTTTCGCCAAACCATGAAAACTTTCTTTCGAAACGCGGTCAATGAGCTACACAATGTGACCTGGCCTACTCGGACCCAAGCAATCCACAGTATGTTTACGGTGCTGGTTATCATGTTGTTAGTAGGAGTTTTCTTGGCAGTGGTGGACTATCTCCTAAATGAAGGCATTCTCGCCCTCCTTCGACTAAAATAAAAAATGGCAAAACAAGATCCCTCCATCGGACGTCACTGGTACGTAGTACATACCTACTCTGGGTATGAAGACGCTGTAAAAAAAGCCCTCGAACAGAGAATTGAGTCCATGGCTATGCAAGACCACATCTTTGATGTGGTGGTTCCAAAAGAAAAAATGTTGGTCTCCAAAGCGGGGAAACAAGTCGTGGAAGAAAAGAAACTTTTTCCGGGATATGTACTGGTTGATATGATTGTGACAGATGCGTCTTGGTTTATCGTACGAAATACACCCAATGTGACGGGGTTTGTAGGATCAGGAAACACTCCAGTACCAGTGCTCCCAGAAGAATTTGGAGTGATCGAGAGAAGGATGGGAGCCGCTGAACCAACGGCCGATATCCAGCTCAAAGAAGGAGATCTCGTTATTATCAAAGAAGGACCGTTTGCCAACTACGAAGGACAAGTCTCAAAAGTTTCACCAACTAAAGCAAAGGTGACGGTCATGGTTTCTATATTTGATCGAGAAACCCCAGTAGAGCTCGACTTTACACAAGTAATTAAGAAAATCTAAAACGCAGAAACACAGATTGATCACAGATTACGCAGATTAAAAAATCTAAAAACTAAGAACTAACCACTAAAAACTAATTATTTACTACTTAATTTAAAAACTATGCCTCCAAAGAAACCGTTTGCGTCAAAGTTCAAAATTACTCTCCCAGCCGGAGGAGCTACTCCAGCTCCACCAGTAGGACCAGTGCTGGGACAACATGGGATTAATATCCAGGGATTTTGTCAGGAATTTAATGATAAAACCGCTGATAAAAAAGGATCAGGTCTTACGATTCCTTGTATTTGTTATGTATTTGAAGATAAATCTTTTGAGCTGGAGCTCAAATCTCCACCGGCGTCTGTATTGATCAAAAAAGAACTCGGGATCAAAAAGGGATCGAGTCGACCAAATACCGAGAAAATTGGAAAGATTAATCGAAAACAACTAGAAAGCGTCGCTTCACAAAAAATGGAAGACTTGAATGCAAACGACATGGATGCAGCCGTAAAAATTATTGCTGGGACGGCTCGGCAGATGGGGCTTGAGTCGCAGGTTTAGTTTTTTGAATTGGGTTTCCCTGCTTCAATTAACAATTATCAATTAACAATGATCAATTTTGGAACATTATAATGATTGAAGATTCCTATATTGTCCGTCAGCCGAAGTTAGGAACCATAATTCGAAATAACGAAGGCTGAAAGATTGAAAATTTGTCCCCCTCGTGGGAGCTTCTGAAAAATGGGGCGTTATCTACCACTTAATTTATACCACCATGAAAAAGTCAAAAGCGCTCAAAGGCGCGTACGAAAAAGTTGACCGAGAGAAGCGGTACTCAGTTGCTGAAGCGGTCGATTTGATGTTGAAATGTTCGACCGTCAAATTTGATCCGACGGCGGAGGTTCACTTCACTCTCGGGATTGATCCGAAGCACGCGGATCAGCAGGTGCGAAGCACGACTTCTTTGCCTCACGGGACCGGGAAATCTGTAAAAATCGCTGTTTTTTGTTCCGACGATCAAGTGAAGGCCGCCAAATCAGCCGGAGCGATTGAAGCCGGAGAAGCAGATTTGATCGACAAAATTTCCAAAGGATGGACAGACTTCGATGTAGCGGTAGCAACACCAGATATGATGCGGAGCCTGGCAAAAGTAGCGAAGGTACTTGGACCAAAAGGACTCATGCCAAACCCAAAAGCGGGGACGGTTACACCAGACGTCGAAAAAACAGTGAAAGAACTCGCGGCTGGGCGACTCGAGTTTCGAAACGACAAAGCCGGAATTGTGCATACCATCTTTGGAAAACTTAGCTTTGGGGACAAAAAATTGGTTGAAAATCTCGAAGCTATGATGAAAGCAATCAAAGAGGTGAAACCAACTGGAGCGAAAGGAGAGTACATCAAAAACGTTACAATTAATTCCACGATGGGAGCGGGGATTAAGGTTGAATTTTAATCAATTACAAATTGCAAATTATCGTAGATCCCGCTTACGCGGTGACGAATGACAAATTAAAGGGGCGAAGCTAGAAAGTTTCGTCTCTTTTAATAATGAATTACGTCATTTAATCCTTCGGTAATTTGTTTGAGTTCGTCATCAGAGATGGTTCCAACTTTTTTTATGAGTCGATTTTTTGAGATGGTTCTTACTTGAAAAGTAATAATTTCTGAATCTTCTTTTAGTCCATTTTGGGGAGATTTTTTGAGAAAGACACAAGCGGCATAATTTTTGACCTGAGAAGAGATAGGGCAGGTGATGCAAATATCTAGATTTTCGTTCAAAGTGTCGCCAGAGATAATTACTATCGGTCGAGTGCCGCTTTGTTCACTTCCTTTTGTGGGATTTAGGTTTGCGAGATAAATATCTTTTTGTTGCATTTAAGCGTATTTTTTAAGTTGATTGGCATAATCGTCGAGTCCTTCTTCAGCCATTTGTGCCATTTCAGGATCTTTATTGGCGGCGATGAAGGTTTTTTTGAGGGCTTCTTTTTTGGCTTCGTCTTTGTATTTTTTGAGAGCAGTTTCGATGATGTCTCTTTTTGTTCGGTGTGTCTTTTTGGCATATTGATTGAGCCAGAGAAGGATGTCTTGGGATATGGTGCTGGTGAAGACGGAGGTGGTTTTCATTTTTTTAAAATATGAAAAATATTTATAAAACATAAATATTTTATAGAAATATAATTGGGGAGTCAAAGTTTTTTTCAAAAAAATTGGACGAGGTCTGGGGATTTTATCTTTTTTCAGCTGGTTTTTAATTTCTCGATTTCTCCTTTTGCTCTATTGATCCAAGATTGGTCACCTTCCCATAATTTTATAAATATTTCAAAGGCTTCAATGGCTTCTTCATTTCTGCCAAGGTCCCTTAAAGCGTTCCCAGTGTTATTGAGAATGTGCAATTGCAATCCTATTTCTGGGTTGAACAGATTTATTCTTAATTTTCCATTGATATACGAATAAGGATTCCATTTTTTAAATTGAATCGTCCTACCCCCGTCAGGGAAATTTTTTACCTCGGAAAAATCTATTGCTTCATCCAGCATATCTGGACGAATTTCCGTGTAATTTGCGCTTTGGAAATCCTGCCAGTAGGCCTTTCTGTCCCTTGTGATCAAAACCGTGGCTGAATGTTTTGGGAGATCTGCATGTAAATATTTGATCCCCACTTCATCTAATAACCCTCCCCCCAGAATTGAAGCACCAACGCAATTGATGAATTGGTTTTCTATTATTTCCGATGGATTGTTTGCGTTCTCTAAATATGGAAAACTACTGACCGATTTTTGGATTTTTTTAGCAATTTCCAGTTCTTTGGCTGAAATTTTGGTAACATCTCCCGTTTGTCTTACTTCTGTTAATTCTTGTTTTAATTTAGCAATTTCAAGTGAATTATAGAGTTTTACTTTTTCTAGTGCTAAATTTAGATCACAACCTTCTCGTAAAAATTTTTGAAGAGAATTTCTCCAATCAGGTTCTTTCATCTCTGTTACCAACTTCTCCAATCCTCTTCTAAAAATCGCTGTTTTTAATTCCCTTTCGGGGGTTTCTATGGCTTTGGTGATTCGTTTTCTGGTTCTATCTTGCAAGTGTTGCATTGGGCCGACTTTTGTTTCCCAAGTTTTTTTTCCATCTGTTTTATCGCCTTTTTTGAACAAAGATTGTAACAAGCGTTGTATAAGAGAAAACCTGGTTTTCCATGTTTTTTTTGTTTTATGGCCTTCTCTAGCAAGCGCTTTAAAATATGTTCTTAGCCATTTTTTTCTGATTTCTTCAATCTGTTCTTCGCTCGGATTGTCGCTAAGTCTGGCGAGCCTTTTTTGGAAGGCATCGTTGCCCAAGAACCATTCATCCAATTGAGATTTGTCTTCAGCAGAAAGTTCTGATTCTTGAGGAATCCAGTTGTCTTTTTTTTCTTTGTGCTGCAATGATAATCCATACGCATAAAATTCACGAGCAACCTTTTCCGCTATTTGTTTTGCTTCCTGATCATCTTCACGGAAAACGGATAAGTACTGATGGAGATATATTCCTGCTTTTTCAAACGTTACCCCGAGATTTTTGATTTGATCTGCTCTTTCATCTTTTTTTTCTGGTTTTCTTACAAGCGTATCATGATCTATTACTTTTATCACATCCATCATTTCCCAAAGATGAAGATCATTAGGGAGAAAGAGTGTTTGTTTACCTTGGTCATTTTTTTCTTTTTCTAATATTTCTTCTGTTTCTTTTCTTTCCCATACCTCTCTGGGGATAAATTGAGGAACAATAGAATCGTTTATTCTACACCATTCAGCAAAAAAATTTTGAGCAGGCGTATCTGCAAAAGGTGTTTTTTCTTTTGTTTGGGAGATAAAATCCGTTTCAAATGACATGATATTTTGGTGTTTTCAAAAAATCTGTACATTATACATTATTTGGGGCTAAAAAGCAAAAAAAATTTAAAGAATTTCGTCTCTTTTTTTACGTAAAAAACCTTTTGCTTTTGCCCTAATTTTTCGTAGAATTCGTAAGGTTAATTACTCTTTATTTTTTCAAAAAATGGCAGATCAAAATTACGATGCTAAGAACATACAAGTCCTAGAGGGGCTCGATCCAGTCCGGAAGCGACCGGGGATGTATATCGGTTCGACCGATGAGCGTGGGCTTCATCATCTGGTATGGGAAGTGCTGGATAATTCCATCGATGAGGCAATGGCCGGACATTGTGAGAACATCCTCGTGAAGATTCATTCAGATGGATCGGTGTCCGTCACCGATGATGGACGAGGGATCCCCGTAGAAAAACACCACCAAACCGGTATTTCTGCTGTGGAAACAGTACTAACTGTGCTGCATGCGGGAGGGAAATTTGGAGAAGAGGGAGGATACAAAGTTTCTGGAGGACTGCACGGAGTGGGGGTCTCTGTGGTCAATGCGCTTTCTACCCGGACCGAGGTGACTGTGGATCGAGACGGAGGTCGACACTTTGTAGCTTTTGAAGCAGGGGAGCCGGCAGAACCTCTCAAAAAAATAGAAGATACAGATGGACATGGAACCATGGTCCAATTTTGGCCGGATGGAGCTATCTTTGAAACGCTTGAGTTTGATTTTGATACCATAAAAAAACGGCTCCGACAGCAAGCCTACCTGACAAAAGGAGTAACGATTACTTTCTTTGACGAGCGGGAAGGAAAACAAAATGCCTGCCAGTTTTATTTTGAAGGAGGTGTTACTTCTTTTGTTCGACACCTAAACGAAGGACGAGAATTAATCGGGCCGATTCTTTCTTTTGACGGAGACAAGGACGACATCGCAATCGAGGTCTCCATGCAATACACCGAAGAATTCCGAGAAAACATCTTTACTTTTGCCAATAATATCCAGACAACGGAGGGAGGGACGCACCTGACTGGATTTACGATGGCTCTGACGCGAGTGATGAATAAATACGCCCGGGACAAAGGATTCCTCAAAGAAAAAGATCCCAACTTCGTCAACGAAGATGTGCGAGAGGGACTGACGGCGATTATTTCGGTCAAGGTTCCAGAACCACAGTTTGAGGGACAAACCAAAGGAAAGCTGGGGAACTCAGAAGTGCGGGGGATCGTGGATCGATTTTTTTCTGAAAAGTTAGCAGAATTCCTCGAAGAAAATCCAAACGACGCCAAATCAATTGTAAACAAATGTGCCCTGGCGACCCGAGCTCGTCTGGCGGCTCGAGCGGCCAGAGATACCGTCATCCGAAAAGGAGCGCTTGAGGGACTCACTCTGCCGGGGAAACTGGCCGATTGCGCCTCAAAAAATCCAGCGGAATGTGAAATCTACATCGTGGAGGGAGACTCGGCGGGGGGATCTGCGAAGCAGGGGAGAGATCGGCACACGCAAGCAATTCTTCCGCTCAGAGGGAAAATCCTAAATACCGAATCCTGCCGACTCGAACGAATGCTGTCGAATAACGAAATCAAAAGTTTGGTTGTGGCGCTTGGAACTTCGATCGGAGAGAGTTTCGACCTCAAAAACCTCCGATATGGAAAAATCGTCATCATGACCGATGCGGATGTCGATGGAGCGCATATCCGGACCTTGCTTTTGACCTTGCTTTTCCGGCATTTTCGGCAGCTTTTGGAAAGTGGAAATGTTTTCATCGCTCAACCACCGCTCTATAAATTGCAAAAAGGAAAACAGGTCTGGTATGCGATGACGGATGAAGAAAAACAAAAAATCATGGATGAACACGAAGTGAAAGGAGATAACATCCAGCGGTACAAAGGGCTCGGAGAAATGAACCCGGACCAATTGTGGGAAACAACGATGGATCCAGAGACTCGATCTCTCGCTCAGGTCACAATGGCTGATGCAGAGGCTGCCGATCATATCTTCAAAGTGCTCATGGGAGATGATGTGATCCCGCGAAGGAAATTTATCCAGACGCATGCGGCGAATGTGAAAGAGTTAGACATCTAAATCACAGAAACACAGATTTATCACTGATTACACAGATTTCGCAGATTAGAAATTTTAATCTTATCTAAGAACTAAGAACCAAAAACTAAGAACTAAAACCTATGGAAAACATAACCCCCCACCTCCTTCCCTACATCCCTTTCCTAATCTCCTTTATTTCTATTTTTATCAATCTGTTGTATTGGGCGATTTTGATACATGTGATCATGTCCTGGTTTGCGACGGGGCGGACGGCGTTTGGAGATCTGTTGGATCAGGTAGTGCGGCCGGTTTTGGCACCGTTTCGGTGGGCGAGGATTGGGATGATTGATTTGTCACCGATTGTAGCTTTAATTTTGTTAAGTTTTTTGGGAAAAGCTGCGCAGAATTTTTTGGTGAGTCTGTTATAGATTTTTTGCTAAAAATGATTGACATATTTATTTTTTTGTGATATAAAACTTTCTGTAATTATTTTATAATCCCTTAAAAAATGAAAGCAAGAAAATTATTATCGCTTACACCATCTGCTTTAGCAGTGATTGGAGGGGTAGCTGTTGCCCCAGAAGTAAAAGCAGATCCATCAAGTGAGATTTTAGCAACAATAGCAAGAGAAAAGCCGGAATTTATAGAAACGACATCAGATGGCTTCAGAAGGCGGATAGAGGCAATAGAAGCTAAAATCCCTAAAAAAGCTAATAAAAGTCCTTTTGTAACTACCATTGTTGGTCCAGAATCAGGATTTGGTCCTAAAGCTGATTTTCGGGGGAGATTTGGACAGATGAGGAACAAAAAAAACTAGAAATTTAATTTGTTGAATATTTTGGGAGATGCGGCGAAGGCTTTTTTGGTGAGTTTTTTATAAATTTTTTGGCAGTAAATGGAGCGATGATGCATATAGCCAAACTAATTGGTCTTTATGATGAAGTACAGAGAGAAGCCATAAACACCTAATCACACATGGATCAATATAAAGTTTGAAATAACTCAAACAAAAAATACTTCTGGAGTAGAGAGAACTTCCCTGTTTTTGATTTTGTGTATTTTCTGAGACAAGATGTCTTTCCGGTTATTTTTGAGGAAAAAAAGTTCATCGACTGCATTCATCCGGTCATTTATTGGGGTAGAGAGAAATATTCAACAGTAGAATTTTTTGAGCTATTGTCTGACTTTGTTTTGGAGTCGGTCCTATGGCCAATTTAGTCGATCAGGATAGTCGGTTCAAAATCACCATAAGCAGGCTCAATAAAAAGAGGTTCGACTATAAGCCTGAGTAGCTAAAATAAAACTCGACAAACCACCACTGCATCTCTATAATCCTGATAATGGCCCTGCCAGCAGCGATCGATCCTGAGGTAGCCGTAGGCAATGAAGCCCAAAAAGATCATTTACGAGGCTTGGTGGCTGCTTGTGCGCAGTTTGCTCCGAGGGATCGGGCTTTTCATATTGCGCAGATTGAGAATGGAGAAACCACTGAAGATAAAATTAATTTTTATATCCAGGCAGCGAAGCTGCGAGAACAAGTTCTTCAAAATGTCCCTCCCCACAAGCGCCCGGCGATTTTGAACAAAATAAATAGTGTCTTGGATGAACATACGGGAGAAGGCAGAGGTATAAAATTGCAGAGGCTCGAAGAGATCGGGCAGGCGATTGAGCTTTTTCGGTCGGATCAGACGCTCCTGCGACACAAAATGTGGCGATCTCAGCATCTGCCATCAGAGCTTGGAAATCAGGTGCTCAAAACACTCATTTCTGATGATTTAGAACGATTCAATCGAGAATATGAGCAGGTTTTTACGCCAAAATTTTGGGGGAAAATTTATGGAGTTTTTTCTCGGGATTTTCCAGAATTTGTAAAATCTTTTCCATATCCGGAGGAAGCAGATTTTTTGGAAGCTTTTACTTCTCTAGAAGAGTTACCCAAATTTTTGGTAAAATTAAAAACCGCGGCAGAAAAAGATACAAAAAAAATGCTGAAGTCTTTTTTTAATAAAAAAGCAGCGGCTGGATATCTGGAAAAGTTACAAATAATCTCCTCAAAAGATCCAGAAAAGATCGTACATTTTTTACACGAATTGTGTGAAGAACGTGAAAAAAATAGGAGAGAAGCGCAGTCTATTTTGGCCTGGGCTGAGAAGCTCGCGTTGGCTGGAGAATTGGAGGCCGCTCGATCGGAGGTAGAGATTGTTCAGAAGCGTTTTGGAGACGTTGCAATTAAAGGAGGCGGAGGAATTATTGAGCATTTGTCTTGGGATCTTGAAAAAAAGGCTAAAAAAGCAAAATTGGAAGAAAAGAAAGCAAAATTGAAGGATCAAAGAAAAGAGCGTTTGATGATCGGAATTGATTCTGCTTTGAAGAGAGAAAATTTTGATGGGGCAAGAATCTTGGCCAGACAATTACAGGATTTGGATCACGAAGAAGGGGAAAAAGCTTTTCAAAGAATAGAAGATACAGAGGAATCTCAAGAACAGGTAGTGATTCAAGAAGGAGAAGAATCTAAGGAAAATATGTCTGAAGGGCGAAGAGAAAGTATAAAATTTTATGAGGGAACTATGGAGATGCTAAAAGGAGTAATGGAAGAAGCTGAAAAAATGCATATAGGTGCCAATGATGAAAAATGGTGGTGTGATCTTAATCGTCAAAAATTGCTCCGGGACAGGGGCCTTTATGAAAAATATAGAGACCTCAATAATGGAGATCCTTTTATGCCATCTACAAAACAAGCAGGAGGATTTCGTTTTCGATGGTTTGATTTCAAAGCTGGCAATCGCTTGAATTTTGAAAACGCAAAATCCGGGAATATTTATTTGGGACGTTTGAAGCAATCAGGTTATGGTTTGGTAGTATTGGCTGGTGTGTTTTCTATGAATTGGCAGAATCCAAAAGATCCAATTTTTACCCCACAAAAGATGCTCGAGATCGTGAAGCGAAAATTGAGTGAATTGAAGGGGGAAGTGGTGTAGTAGCAGCAAGAAGCAAGGAGTAAGAAGCAAGGGAGGGAAATTATTGTGGACAAAAATAGAAAAGGAAATACACTCCCATCCGCCTTTATTAGCTCTTTTAAAAATAAAAGTACAAAATTTGACCTAAGATTTTGAATATAAGGACAGGTCGAATTTTGGGAGGAGGGATTTAGTAATGCTGGAAGGAATTTCGTTAGAAATTTCTGAAAGCATGGATAAAATCCCGACGACGGCGCTATGGCGGAATGGTTACGCAGAGGCCTGCAAAGCCTTGTATCCCGGTTCAATTCCGGGTGGCGCCTCCAGCTCAGAAATGACTCCAATTTACATACTTTGTTATCACAAAGTATTCCAATATTCCGTCATTTCTTCGCTTCAAAATTTAATCTTTAAGGATTAAATTTTGGGAAAATGCTCGGGTGGTGGAATGGTAGACACGAAGGACTTAAAATCCTTTGCCCTCATACGGCGTGCGGGTTCAAGTCCCGCCCCGAGCACCATCGTCGCTAGAAGATTACGTTGCTTTCGTCCCGAGGCATCGGGACTTCAGCTACTTCATCTTCGCTCCTCTCAAAATCCAATCTGTCCAGAATTTAAATTAGTAGATTGAATTTTGGATCTAATAAATTTTTTTTATGAAAATAAAACTATACTTCTTTGGGAAGAAAAACGAGATTACTGATCGAGAGCAGGAGTTGGTTAAACGAATTGGTTTTCGGGCAAAGATAGAGATCAATCCGATAGCTCAGGCTGGGATTGGCGATGCCGGGAAAACTAAAAAGATTGAGGCGGAAAAAATTTTGAACAAAATAAGTGATCAAAGCTTTCTCATTGCGTTTGATGAACGAGGGGAGGAATTTGATTCTCCGGGTTTTTCGAAATGGCTTAAAGATAGATTGGTTGATGAAAAAGAAGTGATCTTTGTGATCGGAGGGGCGGATGGTTTGGATGAATCTATTTTATCTCGGGCTGATTTTTGTTTGCGTTTTGGGCGGATGGTGTGGACGCGGAATCTTTTTCGGTATATGGCGTGTGAGCAGATTTATCGGGCATTGGAGATTGATGGAGGAGGGAACTTCCACAAGTAAATCTTCAATCTGCAATTTTCAATTATCAATGAAGGAAGTAAAAAAGTGATTTTTTTCTTGACTTTTATTTTTTGAAAAATTAATGTGTTAACAAGTTAAAACAATAACACAATCTAAAATGATAAAAAATTGGGAAACACCCGAGTTGAGATCGCTCTTTCAGACGATCAAATCGCTCAAAAACGAAGAAGCAATTGCGGCCTTCATGCGAGACGTGGCGACGATCGGAGAGCTGACCGAGATGGCTAAGCGATGGGAAGCGGCCAAAATGATCGATAAAAAAGTACCCTACCGAGAAATCGCGAAAAAGACAGGGCTCTCTACTACAACGGTTTCACGAGTGGCATACTGGCTCAACAGTGGAGAAGGGGGGTATCAAATAGCAATTAGCAAAGAACATACAGAAACACAGATTTAAATTCTGATTACGCTGATTACGCAGATTAAAATATAAAAAACAGGTTTTCAGGAACTAAAAACTACCTGTCCTCCGAAGTCCCGAGGACTCGGGACGCAGGGGGAAAACTAACAACTAATTTATGAACTATCTTTACATCAGTTTTTTACACCACTGGAAACTTGGCGCGAGTCAGGAGGATTTTTTTGACCATTGAATTTGGTGAAAATCTTATGACTTTGGGCCTCTTCTGTTTTGTTTGAAGAGGCTTTTTATTTCTTAATTTTTTAAAATAATGACAAAATGTGAAAAAACCGGTAACGAGGAATTAGGTTTGAAATTTGAAAAATATGAGGGGGATCTTATGCCTACTTTTGTTCAAGATGTTGAGACGGGAGAAGTTTTAATGGGGGCGGGGGTTACTCCCGAGGCACTTAAAAAAACTATAGAAACTGGATTGGCAACTTTTTATAGTCGAACTGAAAATGAACTGTGGACAAAAGGATTAACTTCAGGTGATACACTTTCTGTAGAAGAGATACGAACAGATTGTGATCAGGATGCATTGCTTTATCTCGTGAGAGTCAATGGAACTGGGGCCTGTCACAAAGAAGGATGGGGAACTTGTTTTCGACGAGAAGTAGATATGGTGAGTGGAAGAGTTAGTTCTGTTCTTACCCCTCGAAAAAAGTGGTTAAAGGAACCTCCCTTATTCTGCTGAATTGATTAGGAAAAAAAGAAAAAGGAAAATTAAAAAGAGGGATGATAAGAAAAAACAAACCTAATTTTTTTAAAAAATCTTTCGCAAACTGTTTTCCCAGCAATTTTTCCAATCATTCAAACTTTGATCGATCAGGGTTTCTGATCCAGAAGTGAGTGAAATTTTGAATTCTTTGGTGGTTTTTCCCAGTTCAATCGCTTGATCCCCAAATTTTTTTTCAATTAGTGCTGGATTATCGGTCGTCACAATCACGCCGAGATCCTCACCAAATAAAAATCCTGGAACATCTGCTTCTGGGATTTTTATTTCCGCTCCGAGTTGGCCTTCGAAGCACGATTTCAAAATCGCGGTGATGAGTCCGCCGCGGAGGATGGGATGGGCGGTGGAGATTTCATTTTTTGCAGCAATAGATTGCAGTAGAGACGAAACATGTTTCGTCTCTACGAGATCGATATTTGGGATTCGAGAATCTTCTTTTTTGCATACCCGAAGAAATTCTGATCCCCCTAGGTTTTCAGATCTTTTTCCGATGCAAAATATGGTTTCTCCGGCATTTTGAAAGGCTAATTGTGGAACCGTTTTGGGATCGTCCACTCGTCCAAAGATGGAGATGATGGCGGATGGGGGGATGGATTTTCCTCGGGTTTCATTGTAGAGGGAGACATTTCCGGAGACGATTGGGATTTCGAGTGCTTCACAGGCATTTTTTACGCCCTCTACGCCGGATACAAATTCGCCCATCTGTTCTGGTTTTTCTGGATTTCCGAAGTTGAGACAGTCGGTGGCGGACAGGGGGGTAGCGCCGACACAGGCGAGCTTGATGGTGGCTTCGCAGACGGCATTTATGGCTGCGGCTTTGGCATCAATTTTTGCCAGGTTTGGATTGCCTCCTGTGGCGATGGCGACGCCGGTTTTTGATTTGTCGTCTGGAAGTTCTGGGAAGTCTCGAAAAGGGGTGCAGATCGAGGCAGCGACACGCCCTCGTTCTTGAGCCGTGTTTCCCTGCACGTTTTTGTCGTATTTTTCGTAAATTGGTTGGGCGCTGGCGATATTGGGTGAGGCGAGGAGTGATTCGATTATTTCTGGTATTTTCATCGCAGGCATTGTCTTTATTTACTCAAAAAAATCTACCCCTTTTTTATTGAAAAATGAAAGCAGGTAAAAGTCGTCCTAATATTTAATTTTAAATTTCAAGTTCTGGAAGGTCTTCTGATACTTCTGTCCCGTGGTAATACAGTTGTAAACAACGTTTTCCATTTAATTTACAAGTTTTGTCTTTTTGAAAAGAAACACAGACTACATCAAATGCACTTGTGGCAGTTCTATCAACAGCTTTTCGGATATGTATAGTTGGGATAAAATCTAGATTATCAGTACCACATCCAGCTTCTTCAAAGCCATCACTTAAGCCAACTCCATCTAGTATATCATCAAAGCCTTCGGCCCCTTCTGATAATGCATTAACATTCTTTGCATAGCTTAAATCTTCAACAAATGTTCCATTGTCACCAAATGGTCTTGGGGCTAAGAAACGGGAAAGTGGTTTATTCATTTTTAAGAATAAGAATTGGGTTGAAAAAGTGATGTAATATTAATTGTAAAATCAACTTTGTCAAGTTTTTCTTTTTGCGATTTTTGATTTCTTCCTTTAAATTTAACTAAACTTAATAATATAAACCATGAAAAAAATTATTGCCGGTTTCGCTCTCTCTGCTCTCTTTTTCACCACCGTGCAGGCGGTACCTTTTCATAAATTCAAAGACAAAGATGATATCCCAGGATTTGCTGGGTATGCGGTTCAGAAGCTAGTAGACCGGGGGATTCTCAAAGGAAACGATGATGGGACCTTCATGCCAGAGCGACCAGTGAATCGAGCGGAATTCTGTAAAATATTGGTTAACGCAACGGGCGTGGATCTCTATATTCCATTGGAGTCAAGCTTCCCGGATGTGCATCGAGATGATTGGTTCTTCGACTATGTGGAGACCGCCAAAAAAGAAGGTTGGGTCAAAGGATACCCGGATGGAAATTTCCGACCGGGAAATAAAATCAATCGAGCGGAAGTATCAAAAGTGCTCGTGCGATCTTTTGCTTTTGACGCTCCAGAAGAGTCTCACGACGAAGCTTGGTTTGATCGATATGTCCGGGTGATGAGAAACAAAAAACTGCTTCCTCACGGAGTGATGCAGCACTTTTTTGGAGAAAAATATCCAACTCGGGCCGAAATCTCTGAGCAAATCTTCCGATTTATGAAAAAAACGGGGAAGTTCTCGCCATATGATTTGGAAGATGAACCAACGGAATCCGGCTTCGCTGAAGCTTCGCCGGACGAGGAAGAGACAGAAGATAGTGATTCGTCAACTCCAGCTCCTTCTACGCCGCCGACCGAGGTGTACGAGTACTCAGAAGAAGAGGTGTTTGAAGAAGAAGTTTCCACTCTCGGGAAACTCACGCTTGCCAAAAAATCAGGACTTACCAAAAAAGCCACGGTCAATAAATACCAAAAAAGCATCGCGGCGCATCGTCTGATCGCTTCTACTACTGGAGATCATGTGGAGGTG
Organism: uncultured Candidatus Peribacteria bacterium; assembly: GCA_964344165.1. Classification (GTDB taxonomy): domain Bacteria; phylum Patescibacteriota; class Gracilibacteria; order UBA4473; family UBA4473; genus CAYFMH01. The sequence continues at coordinate 40,253 of CAYFMH010000003.1, forward strand.
TCTGGATTTCAATTTAGCCGGATCGGAAACGGATCGTATGAAGACTTCACGCGAGCTTGGATCGAAGTAAACGATGAAGCGGTTTCACCGAAGGTGGAATTTACCAACAACATTATCCAGATTGAGTTTGATGATCCGGTGCGGATTACTTCTGGAAGTTCGAAGGAATTTGTCCTCCGGGTCGATGTCTCAGGTAAGGGGAGTTCTGGGAATTCTTCTCGCTTTGTGCTCTTTCAACCGCAGTGGGTTGGGGCCAATACGGAGTCGAAGCTGGGACTTTTTCCGATCGGAGGGACGGATTTGGTGATCAAATAGATTTAGTTCAAAAGGTAAAAGTCCAACCTTCTCCCGATTGGATCGGGATACGGCGGGCAGGAGGTTGTTTTCCATGAGTCTAGAAGATTTTTTTGACAATTTTTTGATAATGGTTATTTGTAGTGCATGTTATTTTAATTTCTTTTTATGGCGGAAATACCTGAGGATTTGGGGAGCATTTCGGAGAGGATGAGGTTTCTTAGGACGGTAAGGGAATTAGCTCTTGACTTGAATGGAAAATCCGATGAATTAACGATAATAAAAGCCCGTAATGCTCTGCGAGCGGCTATCACTCGTGCGGAAAATAATGGAGTAGAAGGATCTCAATTGGTTCAATACAAGGATTTATTAAAACTCCATGGGGGGATGAGCCGAGAAGAATTACCAGATGCGCCAGAAGCAGTGATAGATTGATTTGCAGATACTGTCTCTCGAGTGGTATCGGGAGAACGTTAAATAGTTGAGTTAGTAAGTTTTTTGGGAAAAAGAGAGTATAAAATAAAGATTTAATATGGGATCATTGATAGAACTCACAGCTAAAGATTTTGATACTACTTTGGAGGGAAATCCAGTGGTAGTGGTTGGTTTTGAGAAGCCGTGGTGTGGGCTTTGTCAAAATTTTAGGAAACAAAATCTTCCAAAAGTAGTGAATGAGTTCGAGGAGAAAGTGCTTTTTGCAATGGTGGATGTAGAATGTGATGAAAACCGCTGGGGAGATAATACGGCTTCTCAGATGTTCCAAAAAGCTGAATACAAGGGAGGTACTCCTCATGTGGCGGTTTTTCGAAATTCGGAATTATTGGGGACGGCGCTTGATGGACATGTAGGTCAGATAAAAGCATTGATCGCACGAGCTCTCGCGGCTTAACCAATTTTATTTAGTTCGTACGGAGTCTCCTGGTAGACGTAGTAGTTAAGCCAATTGGTGAAAAGGAGTGTTGCATTTGATCGCCAGGTGAGGTGTGGTTGATTGATGGGGTTATCATCCGGGAAGTAGTTTTTTGGCACGTCGATGGGAAGGCCTTTTTCTACGTCACGATTGTATTCTTTTCGCAGCGTATCCAGGTCGTATTCTGAGTGATTGAAGGCAAAAATTTGTGACATTTTTTTATTTTGAATCAGGTAGGGCTTGCCTTCTTCGGTGGTAGCGAGAATTTCTAGCTCTGGAACATTTTTTATTTCTCGGGGGATACTCTCCGTATGTCGGCTGATCGGGACATAGAAGGTATCATCAAATCCTCGGAGGAGTTTGGTGTGTGGTTTTGTGATGTGGTGTGGATAAACGCCAAAAAGCTTTTTGGGTAGCATTTGTTTTTCAACCCCATAGAAGTGCTTGAGTGCGGCCTGAGCTCCCCAACAGATGAAAAAGCTGCAGTACACATTTTTTTTACTCCAATCTAAGATATCCGTTAACTCTTTCCAGTAGGTGACTTCTTCCCAATCCAGATTTTCCACTGGGGCGCCTGTGACGATCAGTCCATCAAATTTTTTGTGTTTCACTTCATCCCAGGTCTTATAAAAAGAAATCAAATGATCTTCCGCCACATTTTTGGCCTGGTAACTGGCGGTCGTCAGGAGAGTGAGATTGACCTGAAGTGGAGAATTTCCGAGGAGTCGTGAGATTTGGATTTCTGTCTCAATTTTGGTTGGCATCAGATTGAGAAGGGCAATCTCCAGCGGACGGATGTCCTGATGGGTGGCTCGGTGTTCGTTCATCACAAAGATGTTTTCTGACTCGAGTACTTTTTTGGCCGGGAGGTGTTCGGGGATTTTAATAGGCATTATGTGAAATTTAAGAGTTATCAAAGAGAATTTTAAATTTTCAATTTTTAATTTTTAAATAATTTCTAATATCTAATTTTTAATTTCTAAAGTTAAATAAAAAAGCGACCTTTTTGGGTCGGGGTATTTATTCTTAATCAAAAATCAATGTTTACCGCGACCACTCCATTGCTGGAGGCATCATTATAAACATCATCATGACGATTAGATTTTGCATTTGATGTGAGGATAGTGAGGGAGATGGATTTTGTCAAAAGAATTAAACACCTATAGCTTCCCATACTGCTTGGGGCGTGTCTTTCGCACCCAAATGATCAGCAGGGGGCCGTTGTGCTTTTTTATAAGTTCCTAACTTTTGTTTTAAGCAGGCTCGAACTGTTTCTAGATCAGTGAATTTATTCGCTTGTATGGTTCGGATAGTTCTTTGAGCCTGTAGAGTTACAAAATGTTCGGCTTTTAGAGTGCTAGGATCCAAAACTTCTTCGTCGGTTTCTGGGTGTTCTATTGTTGGAGGGAGGGGATTTTTTTTAATGAATTCTTGTCGGTCAGCGATGAGTGCTAGATTTCTCTCAACGATATATGCTATTACTTGTTCTTCATCAGGGGAAGCGAACAAAAAAGTGGAAGTTTCTCCAGCTCCTTGGATGCCGAGAACTTTTGTTCCGTCTTCAGAGACGGCGGTGATTTGGGTGATTGTAATATCAGCAGGAAGGGTGACGCCAGGATAGAGCGAATTCATAGGAGTATTGCCTCTAGAGTTTCTGTGGTTTACTATGAAGATTGGATCGCCCGGTTTTAATATTCTTTCTGTAGGATTTTCTTGTTTTTCAGTATTTTTATTCATTTTGCAGATGGTTAAATTATAAAAAAGTGGTGGGAACTTACTTTTTAAAAACTTGTTGTCAAAAAAATTATTACTAATCATAAAACCACTGGCTTTGCCAGTGTGACGCTGAGAGGCTAAGC
>CAYFMH010000004.1:0-42303 GCA_964344165.1 uncultured Candidatus Peribacteria bacterium
TTTTCTCTGAAATCGCTTATTTATGCACTTAAATCGGATAGGTGTGAAAAATTACCAATAAAATATTTGACAAATTATTTTTTTTATTTTATAATAATCTCATTTTGAAAAAATGATGAAGTTCAATATAAAGATTCAAGACATGGAAAAACCCAATTCTATATTAGGTGCTGAGGATATGGAAAACCTCAAAGCCTACCTGGCTACCAAGCCAAAAATTATCATTTTGGCTCATGCAAATCCAGATGGGGATACCTTTGGGGGGGCGCTTGCGATGTATCTCGGACTCAAAAGTATTGATATCCCTGTAGAATTAGCTTGTGTTGATGATCCTCCAGAAAAACTTCGGTTTCTCTCTCATGTGCAGGATATGATGCAAGATTTTGATGAAAATGCTTATGATGCTGCTTGTTTTGTGGATTGTGGAGACAAAAGAATGGTGCGGTTTCAAGAATCAAAACCACGGATCATCTCTGATGATATGGTAAAAATTAATATTGATCACCATGCTTCAAACGATCGGTTTGGAGAAATTAATTTTGTGGCGGAAGATGCCACCTCTTCAACCGAGGTAGTCTATCGAATACTTCAAGCGCTTGAGATTCATGCGACACCACAGATGGCGACAGCCCTTTTGCTCGGACTTTATACAGATACGGGGGCTTTCATGCACCAAAACACTACTCCAGAGAGTTATTTTGTCGCTTCAGAGCTGGTAAAATTGGGGGGAAATATTGCTCAGATTTCTAAAAACATTTTTCTCTCTTATGACCTCAAGACCATGCGACTCTGGGGGAAAGTACTCCGAAATCTTCACATTACTGGTGATGGAGCCGCAATCGTGGGCGTAGAAAAAGAAGATTATGAATCCATAGGAGCTTCTCGATCAGACCTTGAGGGAGTGATTGACTTTATCAATTCTCTCCCAGAGGCCAAATATGCGGTCATCCTCTCAGAAGATGAAAAAGGAAATGTAAAAGCCAGCTTCCGAACCCGAAAACCAGATGTGGATGTGAAGGCTTTGGCAGAGAAATTTGGAGGGGGAGGCCATATCAAAGCGGCTGGATTTACGCTGCCAAAGGGACATCTTGAAAAAGAAGTGAAATGGAAAATCGTGCAGGATGAAGAATAAATAAAAATGCGTCACTCTGTCTGTCCCGAGACATCGGGGCGGAGACTAAAATTTGAAATTAAATCCTGAAATTTACGAAGGGGGAAACCGATGTCTGAAGGACAAAGTTCTTTTCAAAAAAGGCAGGTGAAAAAATAAAAATTATTACCCTTTCCCTTTCTTCGTCCCGTATCGAGATCGAGCTTGCTTCCGATCGGTTACTCCTTGTGTATCGAGGGTTCCTCGTACTACGTGATATCGCACCCCCACCAAATCCTTCACTCGTCCTCCACGGACGAGTACGACCGAGTGTTCTTGGAGATTGTGACCTTCTCCCATGATGTAAGCGTTTACTTCATATCCATTGGTCAGACGCACACGAGCAATTTTTCGGATCGCAGAGTTTGGTTTCTTTGGCGTCATGGTCGTTACCTTCACACAAACTCCTCGTTTTTGAGGTGACGGGAGGTAGGTCGACTTGTTTTTGAGCGTGTTAAAATTCGTTTGTAGAGCCGGAGACTTTGATTTAGTCACTTTTTTCTTTCTCGGTTTTCGGATGAGTTGGTTAATGGTTGGCATAGTTTAGTTGTTAGTTTTTAGTGATTAGTTCTTAGCCTGTCCACCGAAGTTTTGAATTTATTTCTTTGCAATAACGTAGGTGGATCATTTTTTAGCTTTTTCTGATTCTTCTTCGAGCGGAAAAGACTCAGTTTCAGGCACAGACTCTTCCGTCTCAAGACCGTGCATTTGCCGATAATGAGCTCCCACCGGGATGAGCCGGCCGATGATAACGTTTTCTTTTAGTCCGTCAAGCGTGTCGACTTTTCGAGTGGTTGAGGCTTCGACGAGAACTCGGATGGTTTCTTGGAATGAAGCAGAAGAAAGCCATGAATCGGTCCAGAGAGCGATCCTTGTGAGCCCAAGGAGGAGATGTTCTCCGACAGCTGGATTTTTCTTTTCTTTTGCGAGTTCTTCGTTTACTCGGTTAAACAAGGTAATATCCTTGACGTCTCCTGGGAGGAATTGTGAATCTCCTCCATCGAGGATTCGGACCTTGGAAACCATTTGTTTTACAATGATTTCCACGTGTTTTTCATTGATGTCTTGCCCTTGTGAGCTGTAGATTTCTTGGACTTCGTAGAGGATGTATTCTTGCACTCGGTCCATATTGGTCAACTCCATCAATTGCCGCAGATCGAGATGACCGACGGTGAGTGGTGTACCTTTTTCGATCGTTTCTTTGTCTTTTACCTTGAGGGTGGTTCGAGTCGAGACAATATAAGTTTTTACGAGCGCTTCACTTTGTCGGATCGTGATATGATCAGAAGAAATTTCTTTTACTTTTCCATTACATCTAGCTCGGACCACAGTTTTATCTTCTGTTGATCGGGCAATAATTTGCTTTTCTTTTACTTCTTCTCCTTTTTTTACGACGGCTTCGATGTTAAGCCCAAGGAGATGATTATCATCTTCAGGTTTTTCAGCGGCAATAATTATCTTGGTATCGTTTTTTCCTTTTTTGATGCTGACTTTTCCAGAAATCTCAGAGAGGATGGCTGGATGTTTTGGCGATCGAGCCTCAAAAAGTTCATCCACTCGGGTGAGTCCTTGTGTAATCGACTCTCCTTCGGTTGCGACCCCTCCCATGTGGAATGTACGCATCGTAAGCTGGGTCCCAGGTTCTCCGATTGATTGAGCGGCGACAATTCCGACTGGGGTTCCTGTTTTTACGATATTATTGTCTCCGAGGTCATAACCATAACATTTCTGACAGACTCCTCCGAGAGTTTTACAGAACATCACGGACCTGACTTCAACTTCTGTAACTTGGTGTTCTCCGATTAGTTTAAGTGCTTCATCTTCAATAATAGATCCTTTTTTGAGGATGGTCTTTGATTTTACTTTTACATCCGCCGCGAGAGTTCGTCCATAGATTCGAGATTCGAATGACATATTGAGTGCTGCAGAATTATCTCGAGTGACGAGTTTTGATTTTTTGGTACCACAGTCTTCTTCGTGGACGACCACATCTTGTACGGAGTCGACGAGACGTCGAGTGAGGTACCCGGCTTCGGCGGTTTTGAGGGCGGTATCTGATTTCCCTTTTCGTCCTCCGTGTGTCGCGATGAAGTATTCGAGAATTGTAAAACCTTCCATGAGGTTTGACCGGATCGGAAGCTCGATCGTTTTTCCAGACGGGCTGGCCACGAGTCCTTTCATCCCAGCGATTTGCGTGATTTGTCCCCAGTTACCTCGGGCTCCAGAGTTTACCTGATAATAAATATCATTTTCCTCCGTATATTGCTGGACCATTTCTTCCATGATCTCAGATTTCACCTTACTCCAGATTTTGATCGTGTGATTGTATCGTTCTTCATCAGTAATAAGCCCAAACCAGTATTGTTCTCCAATTTTATTGACGATAGAGTTGGCGGTTTCGAGGATTTTTGGCTTGTTTTTTGAAGCATGGATATCAAAAACAGAAATCGAAATTCCTGATTTGGTCGCATACTTAAATCCTAATTTTTTGATGTCATCGGCGGCTTTGACCGCAACATCGAGTCCAAATTTCACATGCAATTCGGTCAAAATGTTTTTAAGCTCTTTTTTTCCAAAAGATTTGTTTCGGAAGTCTAATTCTTCTGGCAAAATTCCATTGAAAATAATCCGTCCAACGGTGGTTTCAAGCACTTCTCCTTTGACCGCTACTTTGATTTTTGCCTGTAGGTGGATCTGATCAAGATCCAGAGCCAAAATTGCCTCGTTAGCCGTTGGAAATATTCGTCCTTCCCCTTTTTTTCCTTCGAAAAGTTGAGTCAAAAAATAACATCCCAACACCATATCCTGAGAAGGTGTAATAATTGGCTCTCCAGAAGAAGGTTTCAATAGATTTTTAGTAGCTACCATGATTTCTGCAGCTTCTTTTTGAGCTTTTTCAGAGAGTGGGAGGTGGACGGCCATCTGATCTCCATCGAAGTCCGCATTATACGCGGCACAAACCAATGGATGAAGCTGGATAGCTTTTCCCGTGATCAGTCGAGGTCGAAAGGCTTGGATCCCCAGACGGTGAAGCGTTGGAGCTCGGTTGAGGAGCACATGTCTGTCTTCGATCACTTCATCGAGGATGTCCCATACGATTTTTTCTTTAGCTCGAATTATTTTTTCAGCGCTTTTTACGTTATGAGCCATTTCGAAATTGATCAACTTCGAAATGATAAATGGCTTGAAGAGTTCCAGGGCCATATATTTTGGTAGCCCACATTCATTTAACTTCAATTCCGGTCCGACCACGATCACAGAACGTCCGGAGTAATCCACTCGTTTCCCAAGGAGATTTTGTCGGAAACGTCCTTGTTTTCCCTTGAGCATGTCAGAGAGGGATCGGAGTTTTCGTTTTTGGACATAGTTCATTCCGGCTCGTGTATTTCGCACCGTGTTAGATATCAAAATATCAACCGCTTCTTGCAGCATTCGTTTTTCGTTTCGGCAGATGATTTCCGGAGCCCCGAGTTGGATGAGTTTTTTCAAACGCATGTTTCGGTTGATCACCCGTCGATAGAGATCGTTGAGATCAGAAGTCGCAAAACGTCCTCCATCGAGTTGCACCATCGGTCGAAGCTCTGGGGGGATCACTGGGATGACCGTGAGAACCATCCATTCTGGTTTGATTCCACTCTGAAGCAGAGAAGCGGCAAGCTTCAATCTTTTTATGATTTTCTTCTGTTTTTGCCCGGAAGATTTTTTGATCTCCACTTTCATTTGTTTGATAAATTTTTCCAGATCAATTTTTTGGATAATTTCTCGTATGGCATCAGCTCCGACACCGGCTCGAAAAACATGTCCGAATTTCATAGAGACGTTCCGGTAGTCAGTCTCGGTGATCACTTTTCCTACTTGGAGACTGCCAAGTTCTTCTTTGGCTTTTTTGAAGCTTTCTCCCAATTGTTCGTATTCCATAGTGAGTTCCCCTTCTAGCGTAGTGAGTTCTTTTTCGTCCATATCACCTTTTTTCACGGCAGCTTTGGCAGCTTTTATGCTACTGGCGTTATCTTCTTTTTTTGAGTCTAATATTTTCTTATATTCTTCTTCGAGCTCGGCCATGGCTTCTTCTCGAGATTTTTCATCTACTTCTACAATAATATAAGAAGCAAAATAAACGACTTGTTCGAGTTGTTTCACTGGGAGATCAAGCAGTAGTCCCACTCGTGAAGGGGTAGAACGCAGAAACCAACTGTGTGTAACCGGTACAGCGAGCTTAATGTGTCCCATCCGTTCACGACGAACGATAGAAGTTGTTACTTCCACACCACATTTTTCACAAACAATTCCCTTGTATCGGATTCGTTTGTATTTTCCACAAGCACACTCCCAGTTTTTGACCGGTCCGAAGATTTTTTCACAAAAAAGACCATCACGTTCCGGTTTCTGGGTTCGGTAGTTGATGGTTTCTGGTTTTGTGATTTCTCCGTGGGACCAGGACAAAATTTCTTCAGGAGAGGCGATGGAGAGAGCTATGGCGTCGAAGTCTTTGATTTTTTTGACGGGACTTTTTTTGTACATGCAAAAAAGATTAGAAATGCCAAGAATGCCCAGAAAGCTCGGGGAGTGTAGGAATGATTTTTGTTTCGTCAAGTTTATTTTGAAAAATAATTGATTTTTTGTTGACAGACATTAATTAATTGTTATTAGATGTTTATGTAATTATTAATTATAATATTATGTCTAAAAAAGAAGAAGTAATGACACTTTCTAAAGAAGAACAAGGTTGGTTAAAAGCAGCTGAAGGACTTACCAGGCTTCGTTTGCAAAGGCTTAAGCTTCCAAAAGGGAAGAAAGAAGAAGTGATTGAGGAACGAGTAAAAGAAGTCAGAAGACTTTTACAGGATTGTTTGAGTGGGTTTGATATATTAGCTGATCCAGAACAAGTACTTCGTATGGCTTGTTCTATTATCCCTGAAAAAGGAAAGAAAACCTTAATGGAAGATGATAAACTCAAAAGAAGTCTTGAAGTTGCTCTACGAACAAAGGCGGCAAAGAAAGATGTTAAAAGACTTTTTAAAGATACAGATGACTTTGATGAAGAGGATCTTTTGCGTGAACTTATGGAACACCTGGGAGTAGAAGCTTCTGGTCCGGAAGAAGAAGTTCTTCGTGGGATTTATGAGTTAGTAAAAGACTTAGAATCAGGAAAAGATTATTTATTAGGTTTGATGGATCGATTATTTGTGAATGCCAAAATAGAAGGAATGCGGATGATACTTTTGGAGAAAGCATTAAGAGAACTTAAAAAGAAAAAAATTTAATGCAGGAGTAATTTTGTAAATTGCTTCAATATATTTCTGGTGTTGGGCATATTGGAAAAACGTATGGCTGAGTCGGGATTAGGAAATTGAGTTACGCAAGCTCCATAGTGCAGCCATATTGCGGAGGAGACGATTATGATAGCATTACATTTCGGGTATTGCAACAACTTAAACACCTTGGTTCAATTTTTAAAATTGAACCTGCATTTGTTATTTTGAAGAATCTTGGTGTTTTTGGTTGACAAAAAAGTGTTTTTAATTATTATGTATTTGTATTTGTTTTTTAATTTAAAGAAAATGAACGAAAAACATTTTGGCGATTTAAAAATCAAGGGACAATCAATGAAAGACTACCTTGATGGACAATCAGTTCGAATTCAGGGGGGATCCAGAAATGGTACTTATTATGAATTACCATTATCTACATTTATTGATGCAAAATCACAAGAAAGCTGTACAGGGGCTTTGGTTGAAAAAATGGATAATATCACATACGATTCAGAGACGGAAGGAGGGAAAAAAATTGAAACAATAGTAACTGCTTTTAAAAGAAGATTAGAAAAACCAGTGCGTTTAAAAGGTGAAGTTAAAGCTAAAAATAGTAGAACTCAAAATGAAGAAAGTGAGCAGGATTTATCAATTTTATTTGGGGGTGTGCGTAGATCAGGAATAGTAGAATCAGGAAAATTAGTAGAAGGAGAAGGGCAAGATGCAATTTATGAATTAGAAGATCCTTCAGTGCTAGGTCTTATTGAAGTATTAGATGCAATAAAGGATGATATTTTAGAGGCTATAAAGATTAAAGCAGGGGGGAGAGGTAGTGAAGTGGACGATATTTTAAGAGAAGCTGGGTTGTGAATTTTAAACATCCAATCGCGCAAAATTTCTCACGGCTGTTTCAGGTCTCCCCTGTCGGCCGACTTGTCCTGCGAAGCTGGTAAACAAAATGAAGAAGAGCGTAGTGGGAAGTTTAAAATGCTTTTTTGAAATAACGAAGGCTGATTCAGCATTCATAATTCTAAATTTTACTGGACTTTTCCTCCTTTTTCCTGTATAATCCCGAGATTATTTAACTCAAAATGATCCATGGAAATGTTTATAAACGTATTTCTTCACGAATACTTTTGGCTTTCATTTTTGCCAATCTCCTTTTTGGGAGCTGGATTTTGGCTTCTTTTCTTTGATCGAGGACGAACTCAAAAAGATCCACTTATTTTGCTTTTTTTAGCGCTCTTGGCCGGTGGGTTATCTGCCGTAGCCTTTGCACAGTTTGGAATCGCTGTTGGAATCCAAGGATTCTGGCCAAAAGTCATCGGCGAAGAATTTTTCAAAATGGTTTTTGCTATTTTGGCGATGGAATGCGTAAAAGGACGGTTCAAAACTATTGCTGGAGGCGTGGTTTATGGATTTTCAGTTGGACTCGGTTTCGCCCTGGCTGAAAATTTGGTTTATCTCGCAAATGTCTATAACTCGGTAGAATTTGAATCTACTTTTTGGTTAGCTTTTCAGGGACGTCTCTGGACTTCTTCACTTCTCCACGGGATTACAACGGCGACTTTTGGACTTTTTTATGCAGGAGCTTATCTGGCAGATACGGTGTACAAAGGTGATCATGAATCTCCGCTCAAAGCTATTTTTACCCCTCTACACAAAGAAAATTTTTTCCAAGTAATTACTTTTCATATTTCTCGAAAACATCTACTTTTTTCACACTATCCAACGCTTGAAGGGCACTTTGCTCGAGGCGTAATTTTTGAGGGGTTTATGGTAGCTTGTATTATCCACGGGCTTTTTAATATGGCTCTGGACAAAGGCCAAATCCAAATCGCATTCTTCATTGCCGTCGCTGGGATGTGGTTCCTGAGAAATAAAGTAGAAAAAGTATCACAAGGGGCAGTACAACAATCAAAGACCAAAAGAAATTTTAAGAATCTCGTGCATCCGAAAGTGTCTTAATCGGGTATGCCCCATCCACTAACTCAATTACCTTTTTAGCTACATCCTTGTGTAAGAAAAATAAAGTACTTTCTCCTTCTGCTTTTTCTGGAAACTCTCGATCTACCGAAATAATCCTTCCTTCTTTCAACAAAAAATCAAAAAGAGTAGTCGCTTTCTGATGCAAATCTCCTGAAAAATGCATATCAAAACAATGTCCCTGCCCCAACTTATCTCCAATAATTATCTCCGGAACCTCTTCGTCTTCCCACCTGATCCTGAGGTAATCTTCTAGAGCAGATATCATTTCTTCTCTCGTCATAATCCCATTCATCCGAGAGATAAATTTCCCCGCTTGACGACTTTTAAAAACAAACCGATTATTTGGATTTTCAGCTTTTTCATTATTGACGTATTGTTCTCTGGTCAAAAATTGTATCTCAAAAGCAAAAAAAGGAAGTCCTCCTTTCATTAACTTTATAGTTGCTGACAAAGACTGAAAATCTCTCCCCGAATGCGGATTTTCATCTATAACAATTCGATCCAATACCCCTCCCCCGCGAATGGTTGGAATATCTTGTCCTCCCCCAGCATTATCCACAGCCAAAACATCTGGAAAACAATTTTTCAATTCATCGACTGTAAAATAATTTTTTTCTTCACAATTAACTTCTATCTCTGGATTCTTTCTTGTTTTTGCTTCTTCCTGGAGATCATGAAGTACCTTCAATATTTGTTCTTTTTGTGTATTATTTTCAAAAATAAAACGCATTCGCAGCATGTCATTGACGGTTCCTAATTCTGTACTCGCTTTTCTACAACCTTTTAATAATGCCTCAAAACCATCTTTTACCCCTACTTGTAATTCCGGTATAAAATAAGAATTTCCATTTATTTTCAAATCTACATCTTTTATAGTTTTCCCAACTTCCGCCCAATCCAAAATATCCTGAGAAGTAAAAAGCCTCATATCTGAGGGTAAAATATCCTCTCCACTTTGTGTTTCCAGCCCTGCAAGAATTCCTATTTCGCCCCCCCCAATAGTACTCGGTCCTTTTCCGAGGATAAAATCAATATTAGCCAAAAAATCCTGTGTTTGCGGAGAATTTCTCAATTTTTCTAAGCGATTTGCCATAGAAAGCACTCGGCAGATAGAAATTCTCTGTGCTCCATATTTCTTTTCTTTCTCTGGCATCCACACAGCTGTCGGAGGAAAAGTTCGAGCAATCGATGATCCCCAAGGTCCTAAGAATGCATTTGCAAGTTTATCTACTGTAGTGGGTTCCTCAGTGATAAGAAATCTAGCTCTCGCACAAAAAAAGAAGGCTGCATTTTCTGATGTATTTGGAATTGCTACCTGAGCGAGAAATTCACGAATTTCTTCCGCAGAAGTAAAACCAGTTCTTATTTTTTCTTGGATGGACGAAGAAAGGGAAAGTGGTCTTCTCTCTTCTTTTTCTCCCCCCAATCTGGGGATAGGAGGTAATAAATAAGGATGCTTGAGGAGTACTTCCATTGAATCCCGCAAGAGATCAGAAAAATAAAGACATCCTGCCTCACCCAAAGAGAAAAATTGAGGTTCAAACCAGATCAAAAAAGACTTTTTATCTTTTACACACCAATCTGGGATTGCAAACATATCCCCGACTCCCACATTCATAGGAGTATCCAGAGGCACCTCAAAATCAGGATTTGTATAGACTCCTTTAAAAATAGCATCGATAACTGCTTCTGGAGATTTTACTTCCATTTAAAAACTAGCCTCTTTTTAGTTTTATAGAGATGGTTTGTCAATATTTACAAAAAAAAGTGTGAGTGTGAGTAATTAGTACTGAGGAATAAAAATTTCTACGATGGCAGCCACCATGACTATACGAATCCTGACGGAGATAAATACCATCTGATACTTATCGAATTCACAAACCGCACGGAACATAACAAAATCACATTCCATATTATTCCTGGCGGAGCCACATACCGTACGGTACGTGGCGGAGAGACAGGGATTCGAACCCTGGGTACCCTTGCAGGCACAACGGTTTTCAAGACCGCCGCATTCAACCACTCTGCCATCTCTCCGTCCTCGCTGGAAGACTGTACACACTCCATTTTGCTTTGCAAAAATTCCGTATATTTCGTCTTCGCTCGTCTCAAAATTTCATCTGTCCTCAAACTTTTCCTAATAGATAAAATTTTGTATTTTTGTAACTTAAAAAGAACAAATCAGCCGAACGATTGTAAAAAGAAGATAAATTTTCGCAAATTTATTTTTTTATTTCACTCTTTTTCCTCCGTTTTCTCCCCATCCCATCTTGTTTCTGAGCGTTCGAAAAAAGTGAGCTTCTTTCAGCCGGATAAACTTCGCCGTCCGAGTAGCTCGGAGAATTGAAACCTCATCCGTCGGTTTGGCAGAAAAATGAATCTGACCATCTATCGTCACCCCAATCGAATCTACTCGAGCGTCAAAATTGATATGAATGGTTCTTTTGTCAGAAAGCAAAATCGGTCGATGAGACAGCGTATGCGGGGAAATTGGCGTCAACAAAATCGTCTCAATATTAGGCCCAACAATCGGTCCACCCGCAGAAAGAGAATAAGCCGTCGATCCTGTCGGCGTACAAAAAATCAAACCGTCACTCCGATAGGTGGAAAGAAAACGCCGGTTTACTTTTACGTTGAAGTTGCTCAAACGAGCGATCCCTCCGTGCCCGAGAACAATTTCATTGAGAGAATATGCCCGAAAAATCTTCTCTTTTTGTCCAGCCCTATTTTTTCGATAGACAAAACACTTGAGTAATTTTCGTTCATCGATATGAAAATCTCCTTCAAAAATTTGTTTGATCCCCTTCATGGCATTTCTGGGATTAAGCTCTGAGAGAAACCCCAGGGTCCCAAAGTTGATCCCAAGAAAAAGCCCATCTTTCTTTTGGAGCGTTCGCATCATCTTGAGGATCGTCCCATCTCCTCCAATTCCAATTTTGAGGTCGTATTTTTGTTCATCGTCGATGAGAGGAATCGTATTTTTGAGGAGTGAAATAGTTCTCAGATCTCCATGAACATCAGTTATTCCTCTTTCATAAAGAAATCGCAAAAAAGTTCGCAAAAAAGCAGCCTCTTCCTTTTCTTTATTCGGTTTATTGTGACAATAAATCGCAATGGATCGAAAATTTGCTTTAGACTTTTTCATTTACGCTTAAATTCTAGCAGAAAAGCGAGAAAATAGCAATTTTATTGACTTTTTTAAAACATGATTTAAATATCCTGCTCCCTAAAAATTAAAACATGAATGACACTGCCATCACATCCCAAGAAACATCTTCAAAAGACATTATCAGCGAACTCTATAGGCACCTCCTCTGGGATACAGAAGATAATATCATCGCCGTCTGGGGATATGGATCGCTCCTGGTTCCTCAAGCAGAAGTAAAAGGCGAAACAGAAAAAGAGGTCAAGGAAGAAGAAATAAAAATTAGCATTCGAGAAAGATCTCTTCGTATTTTGGTAGACCCGATTCTAAGTCTTTTTAAAGAAGCTCCCCAGATGGCCGATGTGATCCTGGTCGTCCAAGATCCAAAAACTTTTTATAAAAGGATGAAGCAGGAAGGCCATTCGGACTTTTTTCCAATGTTTCCAATTGGTTCTGCTTTTTTTCAAGGACTAATTCAAAATCAAGGTGCTGGAATCAACTACTATCACATCGATTTACCAGATTCAGGTATCCGAACAAAAATCGGCGTCATCTCAGAATCCGCTCTCACAGAAGATCTCGAAAACTGGACGCATCTCTACGTCGCTGGACGACGCCACAAACCAATGCGAGAGGTTTTTGCCCGTGATGGTAGATTGGAAGCTTCTAATGAACGAAACCTTCGTAGTGCTTTCTTGATCGGACTGCTTCTTTTGGGACAAAAAGAATCTTTTACTTCTGATGATCTCCTTCGCTCTATTATACAGCTCAGCTACACCAATGATCCCCGAAAAAAAGGATTTGAAGCGGGAGACAAAATAGAAAAAATTCTCGAAGCCCAAAGAGAGGTTCTGCTCGATATGTATCGACCATTTTTTTCCGAAGCTTTAAATGAGGAAATCATTCAAGAAGTAGAAAAAGATTTATTTATGCTAGATTTTCCCAAATTATGTGACTACATGATGGAAACAGTACTTCCAGAGAGTATCCCTTTTTTAAACTTTCAAAATGATTCTGCCCGAGAAGCTCAAGAGGCTGATGAAGCAGAAGAAGGAACAGAAAGTGAAGGCAAAATTTTTGTCCACAAAATGGTGGGAAAAGTCGGACAAAGGGTCGGAGAGATTGTAAATTCAGGAGCAATAGTACAAACAGCAAAAGGCGCCTTAACCGTAAGCTTTCAACACCAAATGGAATACGTAAAAGCCAAACGAGAAAAAGGGAAAAAATAATGGTGACCCCACCAGGGATCGAACCTGGACCTGCTCCTTCCGCCTTCATTTTTATGGTGCTCCTGACAGGGATCGAACCTGTATCTATCCCTTAGGAGGGGACTATTCTTCCATTGAACTACAGGAGCATATCAAAATTTCGGCGGACAAGTAGGAGGGAATACCTATAAAAATAGGTTTTATTTTTTATTTTTTGTGCTAACACTTTACCCGTGATGAAATTATTTTCAAAGTCAGAAATTTTACAAAAAATAAAAAGCTTTTTGGCATCCCATCCTGACGGAGTGATCGAAATCCTCGGGCCCACCGCCAGCGGAAAGTCTGATTTTGCGATCGAAATAACAAAATCTCTAGCAAATGCAGAAATCATCTCTGTGGATTCTCGGCAGGTGTATCGAGATATTGATATCTCCGCGGCAAAAGTTTCGGATGAAGAAATGCAGGAGGTCCCTCATCATGGGATTGATCTAATCGATCCAGAGACTGATTTTTCGGTGTATAACTTTCAGCAGTACGCGTTTCAGACGATTGCAGAAATTCAAGAACGAAAAAATACCCCCATCCTCTGTGGAGGCACCATGCTCTGGCTCGATGCTGTGAGCGAAAATTACATCTTTGCGGACCAAAAAGACGAAAAATCTACAAAAAAAGGGACTCCAAAATTCCCCGTGCTAAAAATCGGCATCCACTGGGATCGAGCTATCCTCTACGATCGGATCAATCAACGAGCCGTCAAACAATTCGAGTCAGGCCTGATCGAAGAAACCAAGGAAATCCTACAGAAATACAAAATCACCAAGTCCGCCTTCACGAGCTTCGGGTATCAAGAAATCAAAGATCACCTCGATGAAAAAATCACATACGAAGAAGCGCTTACCGCCAATCAAAAACGAAATAGAAATTACGCCAAACGTCAGCTCACCTGGTGGAGAGGGCGGGAGGATGTGGTTTGGGTGGAGGGAGCATCAATTAACAGTTAACAACAGAGCGGGCTTTATGCATAAAACACATCAACTACTCAAGGCCAATTTCCCGCGATTTTTTGTTGGGGCGAGATTTTCCTGCTTGCTGGAAAACTCGCCCCCAAAAAATCGCTTTCGCCGAAGATCAAACTTGTGGTTTTATCTTATAACCAGTAGGCGGATTTAATCCCCCTTAAACGGTTAGTCAAAAAATTATAATATAAAAACAACGCAGATTGAAGTACTAATAGCTCTAAATTTGCAAAACTTATTTTTTAGGTTAAATTATCCAGGATGAAAAAGTCGGAAATTCTTTTTTCCCTGTGCCGAATCCTCAGTGATGGATTGATGATCTTTTGTAGTCTAGTACTGATCTACTTCGTCCGAATGGTCTGGTTTGATCATTTTGGGCTGGATATGCCACAGACCGTCTATTCTTTTCAGCTTTTTGTCGCCTGGGCGTTAAAAATAACGCTTTTTCTCCTCGCGGTTCTGGGGATTGATGGACGATATCAACTCGGGGCTGATGAAAAAATTGTTGATGAACTGTTTCACGTGCTGTGGGCTCTCTCGGCTGGGATGGCGCTGATCTTGGTTTTTTTCTTTTTTCAGAAGTTTACGTTCTTTTCTCGTTTTATTTTTGGTGGAGCCTGGGTAGCAGCCGTTTCTTTTGTTTTTCTGGGGAGGATGGGACTACGGGCGATCCGCTGGAGCTTGAGAAACTACGGAATTGGACGAAGAAAAGTTCTCGTTCTGGGGACTGGAAAAATTGCCGCCGAAGTGCTCCTTTTTCTGAAAGATTCAGTTAATTTTGAGATTGTTGGTCTCCTTCTTGAAGAAGGGAAATCAGGAGAAAAATTGTTTCAAGGAGCCAAAGTACTAGGAAATTTTTCAAACTTTGAAAAAGTGCTCACTGATCACAATATCGAAGAAGTGCTCCTCGTGACTGAAAATCCATCAGAAAAAATTACAGCCGAATTAGTCGAAATTGCTCATATTAAGAATGTAAAATTTCACCTCGTCCCAGACGAACTTGGTCTTGATCTGGCCGACGTAGAAGTCTCCACCCTCAATAACTGGCCCGTCCTCATGCTTCACAATACTCGGATGCAGGGATGGCGATTTGTCTTGAAATCAATTTTTGATTGCATCGCAGCCACAATGATCGTGATTCTTATTTCTCCTATCCTTTTTGTGATTACTTTTCGGATCTGGGTTTCCAATCGTAAGGCTCCGATCCTCTATCGGTCAAAAAGAGTTGGAAAAGACGGGCACATATTTGACTGTCTTAAATTTCGAACGATGGTCCCCGAAGCGGATCAGATGAAAAAAAAGCTTATCGCTAAAAATGAACGAAAAGGAGGCGTATTTTTTAAGCTGGAAGAAGATCCACGGATCACTCCTTTTGGAAGTTTTTTGCGGCAGTGGTCATTGGATGAGTTGCCTCAGCTTTTTAATGTAATGAAGGGGGAAATGAGTCTCATCGGCCCGCGTCCACACCTCCCTGAAGAGGTAGAAAAATACAAAACCAGTGACCGACGAGTGCTCTCGATCAAACCAGGGATCACGGGTTTTTCTCAGATCAAAGGCCGCTCTAGCCTCAGCTATGAGCAAGAAATGAAATACGAACTTTTTTATCTCAAAAACTGGAGCTTGTGGCTCGATCTGGTAATTTTTGTGAAGAGTGTGTGGGTGGTCCTCCGAAAGGAGAATGCAAGTTAAGAAATTTTAAATTATTTGTAGAGACGTCGCCATCGGCGCGTCTTGATAATGATTAAAATTTTTGATTTTTTTGATGTAAAAAACTGTGGCGGCCCCGCATACGCAGGACCGCCAGGAAACGATGGATATCAAGAAGCACCCCATGCTGCGATCATAAAGAGAATGATGCAGCCACCAGCGGACATCCCCAACCAAATGGCCAACCCTTTTGTGACATGCACAAAGAGACCTCTTTTCATGGAGATTTGATCAAGTACGCTGAACCACCTGGGAAACCAGGCTATAGACAAACCAGCCAGGAACATCCCCGACATTATGATAGAAAAATTGATCATGGCCATCTGATCAGGCACCAGCATTTGGTCGTCCAAGTGGGTGGAGAGTTCGAATACTGCCGCGATAGCAGAAAAAAATCCCGCCGTGGCCAACCGCCATCTCCACCTTGCTCCCCTGGTTATCTCGACTTGACGAATTCCGTACTCAACGACAAGCAGTGCCACGGCCACCATTGCTATATAAGAGGAATAGTCTCCCCCTCTCTCCTTAATTAAGATCGCCCCACCGATGAGGCTCAAAAATCCGATGAAAGAAAAGAAGGCCGGAGTCAACGGATAGGGATTTTTTTTTGCGATAGTCATCATGATCTTTACCTTTCCTACAAGGAATGTTATCGACAACCAAAAACACAGCGCAAATATGCCCTTAATAATCGATAACATCTCTCCATCGTTTTTGTAAAAGAACTAGGATCTGCAATGTTTAATTACAAAAATTGCAAAACACAAAAATAAATTACAAAAAAGCATATTTTTGTCAATTATTATTGTTTGGTTCTTTTTTGGTTCTTTTTCCAAAAATGTTTTTTTCAAAAACACAAACTAGCTTTTTGTTTTTGGAACAATCTGCGGCTGAAGCTGTAATGACTCCTCGTGAATCATTCCTTCTTCTAGCTCTTCTATTTCTTCTCGAGGTTTTTCAGTTCTTTTTTCATATTCTGTTCGAGTGATCGGACTGAGCATAATTCGCTCTTTTCCAAACTCTCCATCGATAGAGAGTTCAATATCTTGTCCTTCCTGTTTTAGATCCTTGATCAAAACCCTTTTGAGCACTCTTTTTTCGAGGCTATCAAGCGTAAAGTATCTTATTTTCCCATTAAAATTATTGTCTGCATCAAAATAAATCGCTCGCCAATACGCTCCTCCATCTACCATTTTTTCTGCCTTTTGAAGCTTGGTTTCAAGCCGATTCACCAAAGTCAATCCAACCAGAAGCGCTACGATCGTCACAATGATGGAAGCAATAAGTCCTCCAAAAAGAGAAAGGATTGGAAAATCCTCCTTGAGTACATCAAAAAACAAACTCACTAAGTCCGTCCAAGCAATTGCAATCGCCAATCCCACAAAACTAGAAACAGAGATGATGTAGAAGCTCCTGGCATCAGAATTTCGTACCTGAAGCTGCATTTTTTCCTTCTGATAGATCTTTTTGAAAGAATTTTTATCCATTTTTATTCAAAAAATCTGTTAATTATACCAAAATAAAAGGGAAAAAGCAAGAAAAATAGGGAATAAATCCGCCTTCGTCGTTTTCAAAAAAATCCCCCCAACTCCGGCGGACAGAGCAAACAAAATTCGCTTTAAACAGCACAAATATTTACTTTTTTGATTTATTCGATAGAAACAAATGACATATGAAAAAACTCTGCGTTATCGGCCACCCAATCAGCCATAGTAAATCTCCTATTCTTCACGAAGCGGGATTCAGAGAAATGAATATTGAAGCCACCTTCGAGGCCATCAGCGTCGCTCCAGAAAATCTCGAAGAATGGATTGAAAAAGAATTTCGGCCAAACTATGACGGAGCGGCTGTCACCATACCACACAAAGAAGCCATTCGAACGTTTCTCGATTTTGAGACTGAAGCGGTGAAACAAATCGGCGCCTGCAATACGCTGTTTTGGGAAAAAGATACGCTGGGAGGAACCAATACTGACACGATTGGAGTCCTCCGAGCCATCAGCACAGTCCTGGATCCAAATGACAAAAATGTCCTCGTCCTGGGAGCTGGAGGAGCCGCTCGAGCAACGGTTTTTGGGCTCAAAAGTGCCGGAGCCAATGTCGTCATCTGGAATCGAAATCACAACAAAGCAAAAGAACTTGCCGGAGAGTTTGAATGCATCGCCATCGATGATTTCATGAAAATTGATCCGTCCGTACTCGATCTGATCATCAATATGACGCCTGTCGGTATGAAAGAGGATAAATCCATTATCCCAAAAGACTTTTGGCTCCCACGACACGTGGCTTTCGACGCGGTCTACGAACCACTGGAGACCAAGTTCCTCTTCGAAGCAGAACAAGCCGGCGCCCAAACTATCAGCGGTGATCAAATGCTCATCTTCCAAGCGCTCGAACAGTTCCGGATCTGGCATGACGTCGAACTCGAACCAGAAGTGATGGGGCAAGCCTTCTTCAATTAACAATTATCAATGGTCAATCTTCAATTTCAAAAAAATTTTAGATTTATTCCATTATTTTGAATTTTGCTTTTTAAATTTTTAATTTTTCTCAATGGCCAAACGCATCCGTCTCCACATCAATCCCCTCTCCATCACCCACGAATACCACTTCGAGGGATTTAAAAATGACAACGCCATCATTATCGATGTGGGCAGCTGCAAGGGCGAGTTTGCGGAAGCTTTGATTGAAAAATTTCCCAATAAAAATTTCATCCTTTTTGAGATTCGGATTCCCCTGGTGGAGAAACTGCGAGAAAAGTTTAAAGATCATAAAAATGTCGTAGTTTTTCAGGGAGATGCCGGTCGAAACTTCAAAAATATCGTGGCCCCATCTATCGATCGAGACATCCTGATCGAAGAAATTTTTATTAATTTCCCGGACCCATGGTTCAAAGAAAAGCATAAAAAACGCCGATTTATCAATCCCAAATTCCTCGCAGAAATCAGCGAATATATCCCCTCAGAGACAAATTTTGTTTTCCAGACGGATCAAAAATTCTTATTTGAAGAAACGCTCGAAGTGCTAAAAGAATCCAACTTTGATCAGATTGAATTTTTTAAGTCTCCGCCCTACGGAGTCCAGACAGACTGGGAGATCGCCACGACGAAACTGGGACGAGACATCTGGCGGATGAAATTTCATAAAAAATAGAGTAAATTTCTTGCGTTTCAAAAAAAATCCCTAAAAATAAGAAAGACATGCTACACAAGCTGAAATACCACATCCGAATAGCCATCCTGGCCGTGATAGCCCTGATTATCTTTGGGACTATTGCCTATCGGTTTCTAGAGGGTTGGTCCTGGGTGACTTCTTTTTACTTTGCCGTGACGACGCTCACGACGGTGGGCTACGGAGAACTCTATCCGACCACCGAGGCCTCTCAGATTTTTACGGCGTTTTTTATCCTGGCGGGAGTATCCATCACGCTTGCCGCAATCAGTATTGTCGCGATGGAATACATGACAAAGATGGAGAAAAAGATCGTAAAAGAAACAGAAAAAAAGACCGAAAAAATGGAAGAAAAATTTGAAGAGAAAATCGAAGAACAACTCAAGGAAAAAAATTGAAAAATACTACAGTTTTAACTTTTGAGTTTTAAGTTTTGACTTGTTCATAAAAATTTCTGGCAAAATCATCCGTCATCCCGGCAATATAATCACAAATTCTTCGCTCTAATTTTTCTTCGGGCAGAAAATCTGCCGGGAGCTTTTGAGGATTTTTTTTCAGCGCATCAAAGATCCCTGCTATCGTTTCTTGTCCGGCATCTGTCATTTTTACGATCTCTGGAGCCTTGTAGTACCGATCCATGAGAAACATCTTTAGGTCTCGGAACTTGGGAAAAAACGAGTCAGAAAAAGACACAATCCTGTTTTTGCATTCCTGTACATCTTTTAAATTTTGAATACAATTTTTGTTCAAATTTTCTTCGATATCGGTGGCAATCCTTCGGAAAAGATATCCCAGCATACAACGCAAAATCGTCGGTCGGTGCTCCCGCAACTCTGGAGACAATACTTCCGTCGCTTCCTGAAAAAGGGCCACTTGTTCAAGATCTGAAATGGTAAAAAATCTTCCTCTCAGCCCGTCCTCCAGATCCGCCGAAAGGTAAGAAATCTCATCAGAAATATCCACCAACTGAGACTCCAGATGGGGTGAATAAATCCGCTTCCCTCCTGGACGGTCAAAAAAAGTCTCGTGCTTCTGAATTCCTTCAAGCACTTCTAAACTGAGATTAAGCCCGGGATAGTTCAGATATCGACGCTCAAAAGATTCCACTACTCGTAGACTCTGCTCATTGTGATCAAATCCAGATCCCACTTCTTTCATCTTTTTGTCCAGCATTTCTTCTCCCGCATGACCAAAGGGAGGATGTCCCAGATCATGAGCCAGAGCGATAGTCTCGGCCAGATCTTCGTTGAGCCGAAGTTGACGCGCTAGATCTCGAGCAATCTGGACTACCTCCAACGTGTGCGATAAACGATTACGAAAATGATCCCCCGATCCTGGATTGATCACCTGCATTTTTCCTTTGAGCCGACGAAAAGCCGTCGTGTGGATCACTCGATCACGATCCCGCTGAAAAGGCAGACGATTGGGATCTGGGTTTTCCGGATGTTTTCGCCCACGAGAAGTGGCATTTTTTTGGGCAAAAGACGCTAGATTCCCGTCTGCGATCTCCCAGAGGTTGGCTCCATCTAAATCAGTCATCATTTAACACAGTAGGCAATGCATCTATGAGAAGCAAATAGAAATCAGCTCATTTTCTCTTCCGATTTTTTTCTACAATATTCTTCTACTTGTACTTCTGCCGCCTCAAGAACTATTCTGGCATATTTATCTGTCATTCCAGCAATATAATCACAAACTCTTAACTCTAGAGGCTCCCCCGGACAAAGATCTTCCGGAATCATCTTTGGAAAAAGATACAAAATATCAAAAAGTCTCGAAATGATTTCTTGTCCCACTTTTGTCATTTTTAATACTTTTTTACTGTGCCAATAATGACGTAATAAAAAATTATAAAACTTATCAACTTCCTCTTTTGTACCAGGAGGAAAATCTACTATTTTTTCTCTATTATCACACCTTTGGACATCCTCAAATGTTTCTATCCTGCGATCTTTTAGATTTTTCTTGGTCCCCAAAATCAACTGTCGAATCAAATAACTAATAATCGCTCGAGAAATATCTTCTTTACTTGCTTTTCTTAGGTGCTTAATTAATTCGATAGCTTCTTGAAAAACTTTTAAGCCAGCTAGCTCTTCATCGTTAATAGAAAAATATTCACCTCTCAGTCCGTCCTCAAAATCTGCGGCCAAATAAGCTATCTTGTCTGATACATCTACTAATTGCCCTTCCATATGAGGAGTCAAAATAACCTTTTTCTCTATCGAAAAAGAGACTTCTTTTTTCCGTATACCCATTCGTACTTCCCAAGAGAGATTTAAACCTTTTATTCCTAAGTTTTGATAAGGGCTTTCAAGTTTTTCTACTACTCGAGCTCCCTGAGAATTATGATTAAAACTATAACCCTGCTTCGTCAGATTATCTTTAATTTCTTCAAATTCTTGTTCATCAATTTCATCAGTAAATAAACGGGTAAAAGCATCACTTTCTTGCAACCCAAGTGCCTGCATCTTATTTTTGAGAGCTATTTCTCCCGCGTGTCCAAAAGGCGGATGCCCCAGATCATGAGCATAAGCAAGAGTTTCTACTAAGTCTTCATTCAACCTCAGTTGACGAGCCACGTCTCTAGCGATATTTGCCACTTCTATACTATGAGAATAACGATTTCGGTAGTGATCTCCTGTTCTGGGAGTTACCACTTGCATTTTGTCCATTAACCGACGAAACGCTCGGGAAAATTGAATCCGAGCCCGATCTCTCTGAAAAGGTGTTCTATGAGGGTCTATTCTCGCTGATTCGGCATATTCTCTCCCCACAGAACTTGAATTTTTTTGAGCATAAGGAGCTAAAAGATCATCATATCGCTCGTTTACTTCTTTCCCATCAATTAACTGACTTCTATTCATCAATAATTCAAATAACAATTTTCACAAAAAAGTCAATCAAAATTATTTAAAATATAGAAAACCCTTCCCACCTTTTAAAGTATTCCTACATTTCCCATCCCCAGCAGTCCAATGATCAGCCCAATCACACCCGCTCCCATCCCGAGAATCCAAAATCGCATCACAATCTGCGTCTCGGACCATCCCTTCGCTTCGAAGTGATGATGGATCGGTGCAATAAGAAATAACTTTCGCTTAAAACGTTTTTTCCAAAAAAGCTGCAACATCACCGAGATTGTCTCAAAAATAAAAACAAATCCCACGATCGCGAGGACAAAAACCGCGTTGGTAAGCATCGCAATAACACCCAGCGTCGCTCCGAGCGCCAAACTTCCCGTATCTCCCATATAAATCCGAGCCGGAGGGACATTAAACCAAAGAAAAGCCAAAATCGCAGCCGCCACCACCGCACAAAAAGTCGATAAAATCGGCAGGCCATAAAAATAAGAAATCACGGCAAAAATACTGTATCCAGATACGAGAAGGCCTCCCGCCAGTCCATCCAGCCCATCCGTGATATTGACGGAATTCGCGGTCCCCACCAAGATAAAAACAAAAAGCGGGAAATACCAAAGCCCAATATCAAAATCCCCCACCCCCGGGACATGGATGATCGACCAACCGAGCTTAAAGGCAAACCAATACGCCCCCACCACGGCAAAAACGACCAAAGTCCAAAACTTCACTCGAGCCGAAAGCCCTTTTTGTTTTGATTTTTCTCGAATATTGAGAAAATCATCGATCACGCCCAGACATCCCACCGCCGCCAGAGTAAAAATTGGCAGATACGTCTCTCCCCGATTAAGGATCGAGTGGTCAATCGCACCAAAGTAAGCCAAAAGGCGAGAAATTACGATAGTGATAAGGACGGCAACAATGATCACAACTCCTCCCATTGTGGGCGTTCCGGCTTTGTGTGAGTGGAGTTGATTGAAGAGTTTTGCCACGCCTCCAGAGAGTCCTTCTTCTCTGATTTTTTGGGTAAGTTTGTAGTTTTGGACGAAGGTGATGAACTTCGGAAAGATCAAAAAAGCAAGTAAAAAAGCAATCCCCCCGTAGGAGAAAATTTCAATCAAATTGGTAATGTGAATAGAATCCATTGTCTTTTCGTTTCTGCCAATCTGTTTTATCACAATAAAAAATAAAAAGCCAAGGTAAAATCTATTTTTGAAGAGTATTCCACCATTTGTTTAATTCACTCGCAACACTTTCTTTTTCATTTTCTCTGAGGTGCGCCCAAATTTTGACTTCATTTCCAACATTTATATCCCAAAAATTATCCTGAACATCAAATTCGAGCTTTCCTCCTGCTACTTCAAATGGATTTTCTCGATCTCCTCTTTTCAATAAATTAGGATTGGATTGTATGTATTTTTTTACAGCCGAGACAGAGTTTTGCACCTTTCCTTTATTTTGTCCTTTTTTGACGCCCGGGAACCATTTATTGAGAGCTTCAACTACGGCTCCTTTTCATCATTAGACAGTCCATTCCACCCTTCTACCTGATCTCCAAGATCTTCATCATTGGCATTCCAAGCAAGGCCTAATTCCAAATCTCCAAAAGCAGTTACTTGAAAAGCATCCTCTTCCTCAGCATCATCTATTAATTGTTTATTAGACATCATATAAGCCTGAACTGATCGAGTTACTTCCTCTGCTCTCATCTGAAACAATTTCTCATTCACAGATTCTACAATCTCTTTCCTTTTGGAATGAGGTTTCAGTTTTCGCCATTTCTTATCAAACTCAGGATCACTACCTTTTGGTGATAACATTTTTTTGGCGGTATATAGTGGCACTGTTGGTTGAAGATATTTCTTCTTTCTGACGCCATCAGCTCCATTTTGTTTATAATAAGCCAGAGCTTTTTTTAGAACTTCAGCTTCCAGCCCCTCAGGAGAGGTATCCTCTTCTTCGGATTCTTTAGCATCACAAGTGGTTTCTTCATCACCTTCAACTGGCTCTTCTACTCCAATGATACACCCATTCCCGTCAACACACTTTCCTTGGAAACAATCCCCTTGTGGATCTAATTCCACACAATCTTCTTTTGTTTTACAAGCCGTTGAACCATCATCTGACACTTCTGGTTTACTATCTTCCTCCTCACCTTTTGGTTTATCTGCTCCAATTCCTCCCTCCAGGTTCCCCTCCGGATGGACCACCTCTTCCTCCTGAAGCTGGGGCTTCCACTGCTGGCTGAGGTACTTCTATTTTTTCTCCAGAATACGTGAGAGAGATGATGGTCTTCACGATCACGTACGCAAAAATAATCAGCACCAACCCTATCACCGCCCAGAACAACCCTTTTTTGGCATTGGTGATCTGATCGCTGTTACCAGCTGCAACCACTAGCACGATAGCATTATAAATGATAAAAATCACCGCAATTGCTCCGGCTAGCACCACCAAAACATTAATCAGTTTCTGCGTAGCAAGAGTGATATCCGCCGCATTCCCCGCCCGAGAACTTGCCGTCGCTGGCATGAAGTCAGGTGTTAATTCTTTCCGAGCTTTTTCTTTATCCTCTTCTCCTTCTAGATGCTTCTCTATCGCATCATCTAGCGAGTATGCCTGCACCTCTGACGTAAAATCTGAAACCCAAAAAGATCCAGTTCCCAGTCCAAAAAATAAAATGATGGCCAACAAGAATTTTTTCATATTCAAAAATTCCTTTTATTTTAGCAGAAAAAAGACAAAAAAACAAGGAAAAAAGGTGATAGGTGGGAGGTTGTAGGTTGTAAGGGAAAGTTAAGGTTGGTCTCCCCCTCCATGAGAAAAAGGATTACACCTCAAAACTCGCCAAAAAACTCTCGGGATCCCCATCACAAATCCATGCTTCTCCAGTGTCAAAATCGCGTACTGAGAACAGCTCGGATAGTACTTGCACCCACAATAAGGAAAAGCTTTTCCTCCCGTAGAATGATCAGGAGAAAATGTTTTTTGATAAATTTTTATCAACCCGATACTAATTTTTACCAAAAAAACATCGGGCAAAAGCAAAATCTTAAAAATTCCAATATTATTCATTATTCATTCCTCACCTGTCAGTTCGTAGTCTAAAATTAGAATTTAAAACTGACGAAGGCTGATTAATCACTACGAAATTAATTTTAAAAAAATTATCAAATTTGTACAAATATCACCTTCTTGAGAATTACTTGTAATCCCTCGTATTTTTATAATAATCAAGGACAAATTCATTAACACCAAATAAAATGAAAAATAACTGGAAAATCGTCACCATTTGTTCTGCTTTTGCCCTTGTGATCATCGGCGGCATCCATTTAGAAAAAATCCCTAACGCCAAAACATACAAGGCATCACTGCTGGACGAAGATCAAATACCAGAAGAAAAAGAAAAAAAAGCTAAAGATTCCATTTGTATTGATCCTCAGACAGGACTACTTTATCCAATTAATACAAAAATAGATGAACAAAACAGCTGTAGAGCTCATCAAATCACCCTTGTCACTAAATCAAAAGAATCCATAAAAAATAATGAGACCCTTTCTTTTGAGTTTAATACTACGCTTGAAAAAATTTATCCGGACGTTGATTTAGATACGATTTCTACTATTACGGAGGGATGGGATAATTCAAAAAAAGTAAAAATCGGCCAAAGACTCTATCCGGTCCTTTTTCGTGATGTGGCCAATGGCCTCTTTGGAAAGATTGGATTTATGCCCGGAACTGGATGGTCGGTTGCGGTCTCGACAGACACGGCTGGTCCACAACTCGAAATACAAAACCTCGTTGCTTCTCTTGAGATGATAGAACCTGCTGATGAAAAAACGGGAAAAGATCTCAAAAAAGCAATCACCCAGCTCACAAAATCTACACAGTCTAAATATTGGCAAAACAAATCCACACTGAGTGAAAAAGGCGCTCATGTGTTTGAAGCTCACAAAGAAGCCATCAAATTACTTCAAAAAGCGGACGCTCATACCACCATCATAAATCCAATTATCGAGAATATCCTCACTATCGATAAGCAGCTCACACAAAAAGCTATTGATGAAGCCATGGAACTTCTGGATCTCAATGGATGCACAGGGAGTGAAGCAAAAGATTGTGAAAAAGCCCAAGAAGAATTAGAAAAAGCCATCGCTAGTTTTGGGAAAGCCACGGATGCTGATATCTTTAAAAAGCTAGACTACTACATTGCTACCCTGATGGATCTAGAAGCGATGAAAAAGAAGCTCGTGAAATAATTATTTTTTTCTTCAGTCTAAAAAGATTTTTTTGTAAAAATTTCCGCGATTTTTTGTTGGAGCGAGATTTTTTTGTAAACAAAAAAACTCGCTCCCAAAAAATCGCACACGTCAAAGAGCTAACATTGTTTTTATCACCCCTCCAGCAGACGAAACTTATCAAATAATTTAAATTAATAAAAAAAGAGGAATCACAGCATTCTGCCGGATTCCTCTCAAGGTGGTCCTTGTTGTCGTCTGTATTTTTTGTTATCCCTGCTTCTCATGGCAAGGTTCCTTGCCTCAGCAGAGTTTCAAATTCATCGGCCGGAACCGGACGACTGTAGTAGTAACCCTGGCCGATCTCAGCTCCCATACCGATTAGATGTCCGGCTGCTTCCTCGTTCTCGATGCCTTCTGCAACGATTTTGAATCCCCGGTTTCTCCCCATGACGATAATCGCCTCAGGAACATCCCGATCTTCCCCTCCAGGAGCCAAGTCTTGGTCCCGAACGAAAGCTTGATCGATTTTCAGCACGTCCAGAGGAAATTGTTTCAGACGTGCTAACCCCGAATGCCCGGTCCCGAAGTCATCCATAGCCAATTGGATGCCTTTTCCTCGGAAGGAATGCATGGTGGCAATGATTGCCTCTGGGTTTTCCATAGCCATGGATTCCATGATTTCAAGCTCGAGAGCTCTTGCAGGAAGACCCGTGTCATCCAAAATTGATTCGACCATGTCGAGAATGTCAGGCTGTTTCAATTGAGGCCCTGCCAAATTCACGGCAACTTTCAGATTCGGAACAATTTCTCTCCACCGAACCGTATCCCGACAAGCCTGCTGAAGCACCCACCATCCCATCGGAATCACAAGCCCCGTTTCTTCGGCCAGGGGGATAAACCGGTCTGGAAAAACCATGGTTCCATCTGGCTTCCGCCATCGAACCAGAGCTTCCATGCCGATGATTCGACTGGTAGTCAGGTCGACTTTGGGTTGGTAGAACACCTGCAGTTCGTTCGGGATGGCCCGACGAAGATCGCTCTCCAGCCGAAGTCGAGCCCGAGCTTTTTTGGTCATATCCGGGGTAGAAAACCCGAACACGTTCCCTTTTTCTCCGGGTCTTGGTGTAGCCAGGTTTGCTTCTCGGATCAGCTCCTCGGCAGAAGTCTCTCCATCCACAAACCATCGAACCCCAACCCGTGTAATAAAGGGCACTGAGACACCTACTGCCTCCAACTTAAAGGGTTTAGCAGTAAGCCGTTCAAACAGCTTCTCATTGAGTTCTGCCGCCAGCGCTTCGATTTCTTCTCCGCGATGAAGCCCACTCAGGAGGACGAAAAAGTGTCCCAGCTCAAATCGAGCCAAAGCATCCGTTTCCCGAAAGGCCCCCTCGAGTTTTTTGGCAAACCCCTGCAAGAAACTGTCGGACACCGAAGTTCCATGGGAGTCCTCGACTTCTTGTACCCGTTCGAGGTTGATAGAGAGCACTGCCCAGCTAAATTGACCAGGACGCTCTGCTTCTTTCACCGTCCTCTGAAGCCGGGCAATAAATTCAGCCCGATTACAGAGCCCCGTGATGGGGTCCGTGGTGAAATCCGTATGTTTTGCTTCTTCGATCCGAATTCGCTCCTCCAGAGCGCGGATCGTTGCTTGCAATTCATTGGTTTTCTTCTTCAGTTCGATGTGAGTACTGACTCGAGCGAGAAGATCTTCCCGATTGACGGGCTTTTCGATGTAGTCGACCGCGCCCATTTCGAGAGCCCGGGTAGTATTGTCTCCTTTTCCTTCTGCCGTCACCATCAGGACTGGAATATCCATGGTTTCAGGATTTTCCTTCAACCTCCGAAGGACCTCAAATCCGTCCATCTCGGGCATCTGGATATCCAGCAAGATCAAGTCGAGTTCTTGCTGTTCGACCAGATCCAATGCTCGAGCCCCAGAACGAGCCATTTTCAAATCATATTGATCCTTCAACAGATCTCGAAGTGTCCGGAGGTTCTCCGGATTGTCGTCCACGAGAAGTATCGTGGCCGTTTTCTCACTTTCTTCTGTCATCATCGTGCTCCTTCACACTTGTCTTTGAGCTCATCGAGGACAGCCTCGGCTTCGCCGTGTTCAAACTCAGTGACGAATGTCTGCAAACGTTTTGCCAAATCTTCTAACTCAGTCCCCTCCAGAATTCCCAATATCTGTGCGAGGGCTGGATCAGATTCGTCGGCAGTCCCGTCTGCGAGACTTTCCTTCAGTGAACTTATCGGTGAATCCAGACTCTCACAATCAGAACTCGTGAGGGTTCTCGTTAGTGTTTCCGTTTTAGCAGGAGAGATAGTTGGGGCAACCGATTCTTTCTTTTGGGCCCCTTCCTCAAATGAAAGTAAGACAGAAAAAATAGTCCCAGCTCTCACCTGGCTCTCAACTGAAATTGCTCCGCCCATGATATGAATAAGTTCACGAGCCGTCGTCAATCCCAGTCCAGTCCCTCCGTACTTCCGAGTCGTCGAGGTATCAGCCTGAGTAAAAGGCCGAAAAATTTCCTCGTGTTTTTCTGGGGGGATGCCGATCCCAGTATCCATAACCGCAAAAAGGATTTCAACCCTTCCATTGATTGTGGATTCATGAGAAGCAACAAAATACACACTCCCCCGATCGGTAAACTTGATAGCATTGCCCAGGAGATTAGAAAAAACAATCCCCAGACGCTTGTCATCCCCAATAATTGATGCCGGAAGGTTCTCATCGAAGACTGGCTCCAGTTTAATTCCTTTCGCCACAGCCTTTGGGACAAAAATATCCCAGTACGTCCGAAGCATATTCTCTAGAAGGAAATCTTCCAGGTCCAGAGACAATTCGCCTCGCTCCATCTTGGCATAATCCAAGATTGCATTGATGTTAGTCAGGGCTATATCAGCCCCACTGAGGGCTCGTCGAATCAGACCCTCTAGTTCTGTAATCTTCTCCTCCCCAAATGAGCCTTTTGCCCATTCTTTCAGCTTCTTCTGAGCCAGCTCCAGAGAACCTATGACCGCATTGAGCGGTGTTCGTTGTTCGTGGCTCATGGTCGCAATGAAAGATGATTTGGCTTGACCAGCTGCTTCAGAAGCCTCCATCGCTTTTGCCAGCTGTTGAGTTTTCTCTAGGAGCTGAGCGCGCACATGCTCCATAACTTCGGCCAACCGACCAACTTCGTCTTGATTCTCCGAAGCAACAGGAGTCTCTAGATCTCCCGCACCGAGTGCTTCAAATCGGCGCAAAAGATCGTCCAAGGGGGTACTCAAGGCCTGCTTCAAGAACAAGGGCAAAAATACCCAGATCAGCCCCAAGGTAATCACCATATTTCGAAGCATGCTAATGAGACGTCCACGCTTCAGAGCTTCGAAATTGGTGACATCAATATCCACCTCGACGTCGGCTAGTTTGGATTCAGGATCTTCAGGATCTGTCAGCGTCCCCAACCGATAGGTTTTCTTCTTGGTGGTAGGTCTCTCTGATTGAGCAAATATCGGATCAGGGAAAAACACGATCTGTACCCGGATTCCGACAACATTACCACCCACCAGTTCCTCTACCCTGTTACGGATAAGGGTTTCGTTGGTGCGCAAAATCGGATCATGCAGCTGCCTTTCGACAGAAGCCGCCGCTTCACGATTGAGGCTCGTATTGAGATCCTCGAGGACCTGTATCTCCTGGGAGTAGCTAAATACACCAACTCCCCCCAGAACCACAGTCAAAATAATAGAGAGCCAAAACCCGGTTTTTCTGCTCAACCGGGACTGGATCCATCGCCAAATTTTCATGATCTGTCTCCCAGTTGCAGTTATAACAAAACCCGGGAAGGAATCCACCTTCCCGAGAATTTTCCTCTCATTGGCCTTATTCGGGCCGAGGGATGGATTGGCAGTTGGGCTGTTTAAAAATTTTGGGCATCTCCATGACTCGACGAGTTTCGTTGTAGAAAATATCGTCACGGAAAATAAACGACCTGCCAGTCCTTTTTTTTATGGTTGGATCTAGCAAGATTTCTCGAAGAAGCTTCACCGCAACCGGAGATAACACTTGGGTATTCACAACCCAAGGTTTTTCCACATTGAGCATGGTATGGACGATTTGGATCTTCCCATGAGGAAGATTTTCTTCCACAAGGGAGCCTTTTAGAGCCCCAACAAATGCTTCTCCGGCCAAAACGGCTTTCATGACTCCCGAGTGGTCGTCCTTGTGCGAAATTTCGGCATCATCCCAGCACATTCCAAGATTCAGAAGCGATTGGCTGGCCAGGACTGTCCCCAAAGTAGAATCCGGATCGCCGAAAGCAATCTTCTTCCCCCGAAGGCCTTCAGCCGAGAAATCCACTTCTTGTCCTGCCTGGGCAATGAAATAGCCCTTAAAATGATTAGGGTTTTCTGCATCACCGCTGTGTTCCACCGCCAAGATTTCAATTTCGGGATAAGCTGCATGCACTTTGACGTAGGAAGCTGGCCCATATCGACCGATATGAGCCGGACCTTCGCTCAAAAGTTTTTGAGCATCTCCATAATTCTTATCGTCATCGCTGACGACAATTTTGACCACTACCTTTTCGTTATGGCAAGTTTTCTTCATTATTTCTGCTGATATATAGCGGAAGACCTTTCCATGTTTTTTCCAGGCTTTCCCGATGTTATCTGTCCCCCTGATGCCGAAGTTTAAAATCCTTACCCCTTTTTCATTTGTGGGAAAGAGAGCTTTTCCTTCTGGGGCTTGTACGCAATCCATAGTGGATGATAGTTTTTGGGCAGAAGAAGATGTCCCATTCAGAGAAATCACAACCAACAAAATCGTGGCCATGATCCGTATCCAGAACCGTTGCTTCATTATCGTCCTCCTTTCTCTTGGACGCAGTGATTAAGTGTTCAAAATGAACAAAAAAATACAAACGATATGTAAAAGAACCAAGAGACCCATTGAATGTCTTTTGATTCCACCAAAAAACTTCAATGAATACTTTTTGCTTTTTTTTCTGAGAATAAAATACTTGAAAAAAAAAGCCAAGAACTTACTATTTTTTATGTACAAAAAATCAAGCCTCAAAAATGAACGATAATAAAAAAACGCTTCTCGAAAAAATAAACAAACTTCTAAAATTAGAATTCATGCTGATTCGGCTTGATTTCCTGCTGACTATCCTGCTCTTCGCACTGGTGGGATATATTTTCTTTAACCTGCCGGGGGGAGAAACCAAAGTAATCGTCCAAGAACAAAACTCATCAGAAAATATTGGCCAGATTACTAAAAACAAAGAAATCATTAAATCCGGAAACTTCCTCAGTGTAGACCTCAAAAAAGCCACCCCCGATGGTTCTCCTCCTCGACTCGAACGAGAATACACATTTGATTTTAATGACCCCAACCTAGACAACGCCGACCCAGAAGAATTAGCCAAGGAAATGCTTAAGGCTATCAAAAAAAGCCTCAATGAGGATATTTGGGCTGCCCCAAAAATTGCTGGAAACGATTACTTTGTCGACGGAGAAGTCAAAGAATATTTTTATCGAGATGTTTATTTCGATACCCCTAACAATATTAGTTATGACAGTAACACACTCTACCGTCTTCGAAACAGGTTCAAGAGCAAAGATATCTATGAAGACTATCTAAAAGACAAATCAAAAGAAGAAAATTGGCCTTATCGGATTGAGTTCCAGTCAAAGACAGATGTCCGAGAAGAAGATGAAGGATTTAGCTCTGTAAAAGAAGCTCGGTTCGAGTTCCGAGAAGAATCCGCTCCATTTAGCAAAGAAAATCCTCCCCCAGCTCGACCATGGGACCTAAATGAGTTTATCGGATACCTCCAATCAGGAGTATTTAAAAACTACTACACTTGGCCAGCGGTCGCCTTGGTGGATTTTCTCATTCCGGACTATACGGACGCTGACAGACTGGAATATGAACCACGAGTATTTGTCCTTACTCAGAGATTTCGAGGACATCTAAATATCGAGACCCCATGGGGAAGTGGTCCAAACCCAACACAAGCCTACATCCTCACGCTCGATCGATCAGAAATCTATCCTCCAACCTATCTGGATTATCTAAATGAAAAAAGAAAAAAACCAAAACGACTCGGCGTGATGATGGAAGTAGAAACTGAATTTGAACGGAATGTATCCAGCAAGCTTGATGATGAAATGAAAAAGACTATGGAACTAGGAAAATCAAATGAATTAGCCTACCTTAATTCTGCCAGAGCCGCCTTCTTTGAAGATCAAAAGACCATCATGAAAACCATGATCGATTACTTTGGAAAAAAAGGCATAGCCATCACTCCAAATAAAGCCACTAAGTACCGAAAAGCCTTCGATATGCTGCCGAAGAAGATGAGGGAGTAAATTAGCAAGTATAAAGTAGCAAAAAGGGAAAAGTCCTAATTATTTGGTATGTAGTATATGGTATATGGGGATTTTAAAAAGGTATTTAGATACAAAAATCTTCTCCCCATATACGATATACCATATACTATCTTCTTTTTTGATACTTAATACTTCTTCTCTAAAAACATCTTAAAATACTTTCCCAAGTACTTTTACTTGTTTTTTAAGTAAAAAAATGATACAATAAGCGGATTTGTAAATTTTGAAGAATAAAATCAAAATGAAAAAAATTCCGCTTCAATTCCGACGATTTGAATTCAAATATTTCGTTGAAAAAGAAATTGCTGATCTACTCATCCCCAAATTATTGATGCACATGGACTATGATCCATTTGTGAGAGATGGAGAAGATTATGAATGTCATTCAGTCTACATGGACACGGATGGGCTCAAAGCCTATCATGAAAAAATTGATGGTTACCTCAATCGAAAAAAAGTACGGATTCGAAGCTACAAAAGAGAGTTTGCCCCCAATGATCCACTCTTCTTTGAACTGAAACGAAAAAGTGGAGAAATTGTGCTAAAAGATCGAGCCATTATTCCGGCCAAATATCTCAATGATTTTTATGAAAATCCATTTTCTATTCTTCAATACAAAGACCTCGATCAGAACTTTTTAAACGAATTTGTGTACGAATACGCAAACTACCAAATGAAACCTAAGCTTTTTGTGAGCTACAAAAGACGACCTTTTGTTTGTAGGTACAATAAAAACTTCCGAGTAACTTTTGATTATAATATAGAATTCTCAAAAGTAGGCGATAACTACAAAGGCACCGAATACAAAAATCTCCACGAAAACAACGTCATCCTCGAAGTAAAATTCAATGGGCTTCTCCCAAAATGGTTTCATGAAATCATAAACGCCCATCAGCTCAAAAAAACAGAATCCTGCAAGTACTGCTTTGGGACTGATCTTTTTCATGGAGAACCGGTTTATTCGTAGAATAAAAAAAACACAAAAAATATATTTGCCTATTTGTTTTTATTTTATATATTTTACCAGCTCTTAGGATTTTTGTTACTAAGAGGTAAAAAAATATAGACGATAAGGTTGTCCCAACACTTATCGCCGTTCTTTTAAATTTCAGATGAAGTAATATTGGTATTAATTTGCTGTTCAAAACCTGGTCCTTTTTTCGGACCACTCATCAATCGGACATGGAAGGAGAAAGCCAATGTCCAGGATAAGCTCAGGATTTATGGCAATTGCCATATCCGCCGGTCTCATGTTGCCGAGTGGAGGGCATGCGGACGAACCCGACTACAAGGTCTCTCTCGACAAGGGCGGCCTCTCGGTCAAATCTGCCGATGGGCAGAATACCTTCACCCTCGGAGGTCGTATCCACGTCGATACCGCCTACTTCGGCGACGATCGAACCGACTTGGCGAATGGTACCGAATTCCGTCGGGTACTGCTCACCGCCAAGGGACAAATGGGCGGGGTTTGGCCTTACAACCTGACCATGAACTTCGCTGACAACGGTGCGGAGATCAAATCCGCCTACGTCGGCTACACGGGCTGGAAATCGGCCAGTTTCACCCTGGGACAGTTCACCCCGGCCTTCAGTCTGGGGGAAATCATGAGCTCCAACACGGGGTTGATGATGGAAAATCCCCTCCCGGTCATGGCCTTCGCTCCGGGCGACCGGATTGGGTTCGGTATCAACAGCTACGGTGACAATTGGCAGATCGCCGGCACGATCTTTGGTGAAGACGCCAGCGCCAACACCACCGATGACGAGTCCTGGGGCGTGTCTGCCCGCGGTGGTTATGCGTTCAGGCACGACGGCTACACCCTGCATCTGGGAGCCAGTGGCATGTACCAGACCCCGGACAAGGACGCCACCGGCGCTTCTGCCCTCCAGGTTCGGGCTCGTCCGGAATCCCACATTGCGGATTACTTGGTCGACACGGGGACTTTCTACCGGATCGACCACACCTTCACCTACGGGCCTGAGTTGGCCTTGGTTGCCGGTCCCTGGAGTTTCCAAAGTGAATATCTGCGTCAACACGTGGACTCCGATCTCAATGGCGATCCTTCGTTCTCCGGCTACTATGTCGAGGCAGGTTACGTCATCGCGGGAGCCAAAGGTCGTGGCTACAATGTGGAAGAAGGTGTACTCACCGGCGTGACCCCGACGTACAACTTCGACCCGTCGGCCGGTCAATGGGGCGCCCTGGAAGTTGCAGGACGCTACAGCTCGATTGACCTGAAGGATGGATCCGTGAATGGCGGCACCGAGGACAATTACTCCCTCGGGCTGAACTGGCATCTCAATCCGAATCTGGCCGCCAAGGTCAACTACATCATGGTCGACAGCGATGGATCTGCTGGAGATGACGATCCGCACATCTTCCAAGCGCGGGTCCAGCTCACGTTCTGACGGCCTCAGCAACAGTTTCATCTGAACTACCCAGGGGGGTGTTCGCCGGTCCTATCCCGGCAGCACCCTCCTCTTTTTATTTTTGTCATCCCGAATGACAGACGATTCTAAAACGTACAAAAATCACATGAGGGATCATCCTTATTATTTTGAGCACAAAAACAATAGAAGGATAAACCCACTAAACTTTCGTAACGTGACTTTTTGAACTCCCTGCAATTCCCCCTCATCTACAAATTCACAGCCCCCTAAAACTCCAGATCATTCTTCGAACTCACCACATTTACCTCAGAAACTGATTTGACCTCATGTAATTTTTCCAAAAATGTATTTAGCTGATTTTCTTGTTTAAGTCGGATATTGAAAGTGAAAAACAAAAATTTCCCTTTATCTTTCGCTTCTACATTCAGTAGATTTTTTGATTTCAAATATTCCGCAAAAAGCGTATTAAATAAACCATCCACGTGATGCTTGGCTTCCATTTTGAAGCTCAAAACATAGTCCAGCTTCCGGATACCTGCAAAATTGGATAAATGAAGAATAAAAATCAAAATCGCAATAAAAAGCGTCCCCACTACCCCAATCGTAAAAGCTCCAGATCCAACGGCCAATCCAGCGGCCAATGCATAAAACACAAACACCGTATCTCGAGGATCTTTGACCGCTGTTCGAAATCGAATAATGGAAAAAGCCCCAAAAACTCCTACCGCTCGAGCAATATTATCTCCGATCAGAACAATGATCAACGTAGTAATCACTACCATCAGGATCAAAGTAAGACTAAATGACTGAGAATAAGAAAAACCTCGATGCGTCCGATGATACGTCGCCGCAATGATAATCCCCAAAACAATCGCCAAACTCAAAGCCATCAGGAGCTGCACCGGATCGCTAAAAGATTCTACAAATTCACGAAAAAAATCAGAATTAACTGGGTTTTCTGTAAGTATATCAGCTTTTAAACTATTCATTTTTATTTGCTTTAAGTTGGGGACTGGATTCTAATGTTTTTTAAAAAATAAGAAAGAGTTTTTTGGGAAAAATTTTTCCAAAATTATTCATTACTCATTCCCCATTAATCATTACCAATTTAGTTTCCACTCGCCAAAAAATATCGCACCAGCTGCTCCGCCGTCATCCCTTCTGGAGCCGAATCGAGCGTTTTTTTGATCGTGACTTGATCGTACCCGAGACTTTCCAGAGCGGCCATGGCTTCTTCCTTGGCTGGAGAGGATTTTTCTGGCACTGTTTCTGCCGATAGATCTATTTTCCCTCGAAGTTCTACAATCAATCTCTCTGCTTTTTTCTTGCCCAGTCCTGGGATCTTGGTGAGGAACGCCACATCTCCTTCATCTACCGCCTTGAGAAAAATCTGCGGCGGAACCGAAACCATTGCCAGCGCCATCTTCGGACCGATACCAGAAACTCCCAGAAGTTTTTCAAAAAGCACCTTCTCATCTCGATCCCCAAATCCGTATAAGGAAATCTCATTTTCTCGGACGACCATGAGAACCTCGGCCGAAAAATTACCATCTTTTTTGACCGAAGCCAAAAGACTTCCCGCCGGAAAAATCTCGTACCCTACTCCCCCACTTGTGAGGACGATGATGGATTTGTCGGAGAAATAAATGACTTTTCCGGTGAGGTGGGCAATCATAGGTGTATTGTAGCGGAAAATTTAGGGTTGTATAGGGTTTAGTTTTAATAGGGGTTTTCAATAGTGCTTAGAAAGTCTTGAACGTTTGGTCGAATTATACCCCCATTTCCATCATCTTCTTCTCTGTTATAATCTAACATAAACCGAAGGAACTCTTTCTGAGGAAGAGCTTTTGAAAAATGCCATCCCTGAATAAGAAAAGGGAGACTTGAAGGGACTTCAACCACTTTTCTTAAGGCTAAAAGTAAACCTACTTGCTCTCCAGTTTCTGTCCCTTCGGCCACAGTTGCCGCTTTAATTTTTGTGCTAAAATCAAAAACCGCTCGTACAATACTTTGATCTACCTCGCTAGAAGCTAAATCTTCCACAAATTTTTTATCAATTTTTATGCAATTAGCATTCATTTTTTTTAAGCGACCAAGACTTGAATGTTCAGTCCCAAAATCATCGATAGCAGTGGTGTATCCCATTTTTCTTAGTTCTATTAAAATTTTATTGACTCTGTCAAAATCTGATAAAGCAGACTCAGTGATTTCTGCCTCAAGCAATGGTTTAAGATTCGGATCAATGGCATATAGCCTTTTTTTGGCTTGCTCCATAATTTTCCTCATTTCTCTGAGAAAGTGTTCGGCAGATTTTAATTGCTCAGGAGAAATATTAAATGCGATTTTGATTTGTAATCCTTGTTTAGCAAGATCTACAACAGCATTGACAGCTTTTTGTGCCACAATGAGGCCTAGACGATTTATCAATCCATATTCTTCAGCCACAGGGATAAATCGATCAGGGGGAATTCTTGTTTTTCCGTCTGGTTCAAAAGTACGGCACAAAGCTTCTGCTTCTTTGGACTCTCCAGTTATGGGGTCTACTTTTGGTTGGAGGTCTAAAAAAATTAGGCCCTCAGGCCTTGTTGGATCATCAAGACGTTCTTCTGCGTCCAAAATACTTTGTAGTGCTGATGCGGCGATAGGAGTATCTTCTTTTTTTGCTTCAGCATCTACTTTTTTATTGATGCTTGTTAACTTTTTTAATTCTTCAAAATACTCCTTTAAGTAAATAAAAATCTCTTCATATTCTTCTTTTACTTCAACAAAACTGTCCTCTGGAGCAAAAATATCACGAACTAATTTTCGAATTTGCCGGACTGGAGGTGCCTGTAGAGTTTCTAATATTTTCTCTTCAGCGTCTGGAAATGTATTGAGAAATTTTTCGAAAATGGGGTTTTTAATTCCCTCCACAAAAGCTTTATAGAATTCTTCCCAAAATACTCTTTCAGCTTCACCTCCCTCGAGCAATATTTGTTCTACAGCTTTCATTCCAGTGTCGGTACTGCTTCTTTTCTTTTCATCTTCGCGAGGGCCAACTTTTCCATATCTCTCAGAGACAATGCTTGCTATTATTTGAATAGCTTCTGCTTGGAAAAGTACAGGTATTTTTTTGGTTTCTCTATAAAGAGAGAGTCCATCCTCGTCTTCAGCGGCAATATCATGAGGGCTATAACCTATACAGAGATCCCCATCTTCGTTCCGAAAGAAGGGAATTTTTTTTTCTTCGAAAGTTTCTAGAGTACGACCTTCGGATTTCATTTTTTAAAAGTTAAATTTATAAAAAATAAACAAAAGAGAAACATATATTTCTTTTTTTTGTTTGTATTTTTTGAGACTAAGGAGATTTTAATTAGTTAGGCAGCTTTTGCAAATGTACTTTTGTGATGTATTCGTATTGTATGATGAACAGTGCCATCTTTAACAACTTCATCTACTTTTGCATGGACTAGATTTTTAGCCTCTAAGATTGCGCGTCCTCTATCTTTATCCAAATGATGGACAAGATGTTCAGGAATATTAAATTCTCGGTGTCCATCAACCTCAAAGTCATGTTGATTTAATGTATGAAATAAACTTGTTACGTCAAAGTTTTTATGGCTCCTTAAAGAGGGTTTGTTTAATTTATCTGCAGTGGTTATTGGTATTATCACCCCCCGTTTTCTCTTTGGACCAATCCCTTCGCTAACTCTAATAGCACCACAGACATCAGATAAAAGGCCTGGTATTCTCCTCCCATTGTGTATCCACTCTTCTAGGGCCTGAACCATTAGTGGGTCTTCAAGCTCTACATTTAATACATTTGTTTCTATCATCTCTTCGTTTGCACCTTCTATGCTTTCGTTTTTGTAAAAAGCTCTGTAGGAAAAGGGAGAATCAGCGTTTTCTATGGCACTTGGCTCTCCTCCATTTAAAAACCTTTGATTCCCAATTTTTTTATTTTCCCCCCATCCAAAAGTTCCAGTAGAC
The DNA here is from genome assembly GCA_964344165.1 of uncultured Candidatus Peribacteria bacterium. Taxonomy (GTDB): domain Bacteria; phylum Patescibacteriota; class Gracilibacteria; order UBA4473; family UBA4473; genus CAYFMH01. The sequence goes on from CAYFMH010000004.1 coordinate 38,477, forward strand.
TCATCAATTACTTTTGTGCAGCAAGTACTAGTTTGATGTTTGGCAATTTGTTCATAGACTTCTAGTTTTTCTCTTTGGTCTTGAGAAAGTTCTGATAGAGAAATTTTATCACCCTGGAGTTGTTTTAGAATTGGACTAATCTCTTCTACAATTGTGACAACATCTGCCGGAGAAATAGGATTATGAGTCCTCTCATGATGCGCCCCTGCCCCTCCCCCATCAATCACCATTAAATCAGACGCCTCCATCGTTTCCCGGAAAATAAGCTTCATTTTTTTGAGAAGATCTTTTTGTGATCGAACTTTGAAATTTTTCATCGTTTTTTGTTTTATTTTTAAAATAAAAACCTGCCGCGATGTTTACAAAATTTATTCAACCCGTCAAACATTTTCAGTTGCCAAAAATTTCAATAATTTTTTTATCCAAATATAAAAAAGTACCAAGCACCAAAAAACAAATTCCAAACAATAATGGATATTTAAACCCTAAAAAAGCATTCCTTAGTTTTTGTTATTTGGAATTTGAGATTTGGAATTTCTTAAATTACTGACCTTGGAGGCTCCTCCACTCCTGCGGGCTGAGGATGATTTCCAGTGTACTCCCTGGGAAGTTTACTACCTGGATGTTGTAGATCAGTGCTGGTTTATTGGCGATCATGTTCTCGTAGAGATATCGTAAACGTTGATCATAAATCTGAATGTTTTGGAGAATGATTTTTCGACCACTCGCTTGGACCGAATTATCCACTACTTTTTCTTCAGCCCGGGCTTTCTGATGAAGGAAAGTTTCGGCTCGCACTCCATCATACTGCTGCAGAGCCGTCATAAAAGCATCCTCGTTGAGAACTGAATCCTGATTGGCGTTTTGAGATTCTGTGGCGAAGTACGTGTACTCTTCGACCAATTTTTGCTGCAAGATCTCTGAATACCAAATCAGTAGCTGAATTTCGCTGAGAATTCTATTGATTTGGTCGGCTCGCACCTGCGGCACCGTACTGTGGATCAGCTCAGAAGCCGGGAGATTTACAAAGTTATTCACTCGTTGTAGCCAAAAAACAGAACTCAAAATCGTACTCTGCTGATTCCACTGACCGATCTTTTCATTGAGATCGAGGATTCTTTTTTCTGGTGGGATAGGCGGGAGCGTCATAATTTCTTGTGGTTCCTGTGTTTCTTCTGGGATTTCTGGAACTTCTATTACTTCTTTTTCTTTTTTACCAAAAAACCCAAAGAATCCGCCTGATTCCTCTTTTTTTTCTTCTGGCACGGTCTCAATAACTTCTTTTGGAACCTCCGGAATTTCAATTTTTTTCTTTGGAGCAGACCCGGTTCCCCAGATCAGCCAGATCACAAAACCAATGATCCCAATCACCACGACGGTTTTTAGAATCCCCCACACCACACGCTGAATCACCCAAAAAAAGTCTCCCTCTTCTTCCGACAAAAGTTCTTCTGCTTCATCTACTTCTTCGAGTTCGGCTTCTGCAGCCTCCTCAATCAGTGATTCACTTGGAGCCGTCGCCTTTTTTTCTGGTGGCGTTGGTTTTGGCAGCTCTTTTTCGGGTTCTGCTTTGGTCGGTTCTGAATCTTTTTTTTCTACTTCCTTTTTACCATTTTCTTCCCCTTCTGGAGACTGAAATGGGTTCTTTGATGGCGCTCCATCCCGATTTGGAATTGGAACAGATCCATTTTGAGGTGCTTTTTGATCTTCAGACATCGGTTTATTTTAGCATACTTTAAGCAAAAAAACAAAAAAACTAGCTAATTTTATAATTTTTAATTTTATAATTTTGTAAATAAATCTTAATTTTTAATGATTAAAACAAGAAAAAAACACTTTAAAAAAGTTTAAAAATTAGAATTTCAAAAATTATTTAAAAATTTGTGCTTAAAAATTAAAAATTCAAGAAACTCTTATTTGATAACTAAATATCTCGTTGTTCTCTCGACGGCATCCCTCCATCCTCCGGCAAATCCTGAGCGACTTTGGATTCCAGCGCTTGGACTTTAGCCCCTTGTGGTGGTTTTCGGAGGAAAATTAATACCGCTACCAACGGGATCACAAAAGAAATCAAAATCTTCACGATCATGATGTTTCCCAAACTCGCATAGTTGGCGGCCGTCACCACCTCTCCCGCTTCATTGAGCACATCACGAGTGACGACAAAAATCTGGTTTAAATATTTGGTGATCAGAGTCCCTCCAGTCAACGCCAAATTCATGAGCGAAGCTCCCACCGCAAACCAGGTCCCTCGGTATCCCGCTGGCGCGTAAAAAGCGAGAAGCGCCAAAAGCGGCACCATCGAGACATTGACCAGCGGACTACTCACCGCTGTATCAAAAAGCGCAATCACCCTCGCATGAGCCTGCACCGCTTCTCCTCCATAAAAAAGGAGAATCTCCGGCATCGACATGATCGCTTCCATCGCGATGAGAAAAAGCAGCACCATCCGAATCGGACTCTTGGAGATGAATTCAGAAAACAACCACAAAATCACGAGCGGTACGATGGCACTGATGATGCTGAGTTTTTCAAAAAATGCTGGATCGAAGTGCAGCACATCGATAAACCACCAGCTCAGTCCCGGCCCAACTCCTGGCGTCAAACGATAGAGAAAAAGCGCGATCATGGTATAGACGAGCACTTTGAGTTTCGCTGGATCGAGGTGCTGGATAATCGACCGGATCATCCAGGCGAGGACAGCCAGAGTCACAAAAAAGCTGATCTCCTCTGAGTATTGAAAAAGAAGGCTAAAATCCCCTCCCGAATAAAAAATCTTTCCCAATCCCATACACACCACAAAGATTCCCAAAATCACACCCCCTCCCAGGATTTTCGGTTCAAAGGCCACTTTTTTTGGCGTTTCTTCGAGTCGGACAAAAAGGGCCCCCAGGCAGGAAATCACCGGGATGATCAAACTCAGCCAAAACACATCCGCATAACCGAAACTCTCCGAAGTCTTCGCCCACTCCGCTAGATCTCCCTTAATCCAGACCACGGACAAGATACCAAAACTCAGGGCCAAACGACCGAGTACCTGCACCATCGCCAGCTCTGACTGTACTTCTTTTTCGGATCGTTCGATTTTTTTGCCAGTTGAATCGACGGTATGCCGCTCCACCACCTCCGTCGACATCGTATCAGCTGTCACATCCTGGATCATAAATCCCACCATGGCCAGGATCGAAGCAATGAAATACGCTCCATACTCTCCCCCGAAGGCGAGAACCCATTCTTTGCCTCCCGCCAAACTTGCGAGAAAAACCGTCCCCAGCGCCATCAACGCCGCTCCCAGAAAAACATAAATCTTCCGTCGGGATCCCAGGATAGTCAGATTATCCACCATCTGCCCAAAGATCATCTTGAGCGTCCAGGGTAGACTCACCCAGACCCCGATAGAGAGCAGTTGCTCCGCGGAGAGCGATAGATTTTCTTTGACCCAAAAAGTCTCCGCAATCGCCGTAAATCCCGCCGCTCCGTAAGCGAAGTAGATCAAAAGCAAGGGAATGTATCTTTTTTTGAGACTTTTTATCGGCGTCAGAAGTGCTTTTTCGAGTTTGTCATCGAGCCATTTTTCAGCAGCTTTTAGTTTATTCATGGGGATAAGTTACATTGGATTTGCAACTTAAATAAAAAATAACAACAAATCAAATCCTCGATAAACATCTTGCTTTTATTATTGCTTCTTTATTTTCTACATAAAAAATGAAAAAAATGAAAATTTCTACTTGACATAATATAAAAAATAATTAATATCTTATTTGTAGTCATTTTCTTAGATTTTCGGGTCAAACGCAACACAAGGAAGATTCATAGTTAGGATAGGG
>CAYFMH010000005.1:0-21021 GCA_964344165.1 uncultured Candidatus Peribacteria bacterium
CTAACCAAATTTTATATCAATTATTCTGAATTTCAAAGGCGGTTTAGTATAACAAAACTACAAGTTTCTCTTCCTCATAAAATGCACAATCGAGTTGGTGAGTTTATAAAAGCGCTCAAAGATCAATTTTACAAAAATTTCCAAGCACTTCTGGATGAAATCGACGGAGATCTAGCTGATAACGTCCGACAGATCATCGAAACCTGGCTACAAGGCAATCAAACGGAAGAAAAGATAGACACCGAACCTTATGGAAACATAAATGTAATATTAGTAACATAAAGTCAATTCAAAATCACCCCCAAATCATTGACACAAATAAAATTAAGTAATAATTAAAAAATAACATCCAAAAACATGAATCATATGCCAGGTCGCGCCTCTCAATTCCTCAGAGAAGTTCCCCCTTCAGAACTAGCAGAAACATCGGTGGGGCAAGTATTTTTGGATATCAAATCACATCTAGTCGATGATCCAGACATCCCGGGATACCAAAAAGAAGTTCGATTTGAACATTACCGCTCAACGCTCGTCGCTTATCATCTGATAAAAAAAGAAGACTGGCTCCATGAAGAAGTGGTCGCCAAAACGCTTAAAAAAATACGATCAAAAATAGAAGAAGCCTTCAAACCAAGTCCTGTACCACCAGAAGTCAATCAAGCCTGGAAAAAAGTAGAAGAAAAGGTTCTAGAAATGCTTGGAGAAAATTAATTGATTAGATAACAATCACCCTTTTTAAAGGAGGATAAGTTTCTTTTAAAAATTAATTAAAAGGATTCAAAAGAGTAGCAGCTACTGCTCCACGATCGATTCCAATATGACCTGCAATAGTAAAACCATTCCACCCCTGTCTAATAGCACCGGCCCCCTGCATATCACGAACATCGATCAAAATATCTCCAATAGTTTTTGAATTAAAAATTCTTTGTGCATTCAAATCTGAGCCTTTTACATCCTGTTTTAGTTTTCTTCGAGTTGTTTCACTACTATCAGCTTTAAAAGTATCAATTGCGGCATCTCCCATAGTATTAACCGTTAGATTCCAGGTATCTGGGCTATCAGTAAAAAACTTAGCCACTTCTCCCAGGATATTTTTTACCTCTGGATGATTTATTACTGAGAGGTCTTTTAGTTCTCCCAAGTTCATAAATTTCTTAGCCGCATCAAAATCCTTAGCCAGATTCAGCATGGAGAACTGAATATTTTCATTTTTTCCTAGAAACTTACTCAAAGCTCCTTCTATTTTGGTCCATTTGGCCTCATCAATCTTCCATTCTTTGAGAGCCACATTTTTGGTGATGGTGAGAACCGTTTCCGCCCCTTTTGCAAACATCTTTCCCCTGGCTTCCTTCCACTCTGGACTGGCAATCTGATCCACCGTGCTATCAACGAGATTTTTGATGTTTTTATTCGCCAAAATAATATCCAGGATTTGCTCTGGAGAAACCGATGATTTTTTGGCACTTTCGGCTCCTGGAGAAGTGGACTCACCACTAAGCTGAGAAATATTGTCCATGTAGCCCAATACGGCATCTGTGAGCGAATCTCTCACACCAGGATCGGCCAGAAGTGCTGTTTTCATCTGATCAATCACCTTCACCAACGCTGGATTTGATCCCACCGTGTTGATCAATTGAACCGGATTATCTTTGGCTTTCAAAATCTGCCGGATCGTGGCAATGTTTCCTGGTTTGGTCGTAAAATTGATAAGCGATTTTTGGAGTTCTGGATCATTTTTCAAAACTTTTCCAGATGATTCTAGAGCTTTGTTGACAGCACCTAAACTGGATTCTGGCAAAACTCCACTGAGCACATCTCGAACTGAATCCTGTACCGCCGGTACCACCTGATCTACACCCATATCAACCGTCTCCTGCCAAACATCTGGATTGGATTGGAAATCAGCCGCAATGTTTTCAACGAATTGTTTAATCTTCGGATAAGATAATAAGTTCTCTGCCTGCGCCAAAATCACACTTGGATTTGGTTCTTCTTTTTCAATTTCCTTGAGGACCGGATCAAGACTATCGACGACCTGGCTCAATTCATCTGGTTTTGCCAATAAATCAAAAACCACTTGTATCCCATCCGGATCTCTTTTGAGAAATCCTTCGAGGGGTTTTAGTCGTTCATCTTTTGCCAAAACATTCTTGAGTAAGGCTTCTTGAGCTTTTGGATTTTTGGCCAAAAATCCGCCTCCTTCTTCGAGGATCGTCCGAGCATTTTCATTTTTTAGCAACTTTGAGAGGCCATTCAAGTTTCCTTCTTTGATATCAAAAAAAGCCTGCAAAAATTCTGCCGAATTCTTAGAACTGAGCATATTAAATAAAGCATCCTGCAGACGCGGACTCTGAGCTAATTGTTTCAGTTCTGTTTCCAAATCTTTATAATCTTCACCATATTTCATATTTTCTTTTGCATAATTAAAACCAGCGTTAACACCGATTTCAGCGATCAAATTTCGTAATTGCGGAGTTTTTTGTTTGTCTGACAAATTATTGGCCAGAGTCCGAACAAAAGGCACTTTCAAAATCTCTCCCGCTACTTTGGCTGGATCTTTTCGCCCCTGCATAGCCTCGACGATAGATCCTTTTTTAAACTGCAAAAATACAAAATCCAAAAAGTTCTCTTGGATCTCTGGATTGGCTGAAATAAGCCCCTTAATCTCTCCCTCTACCGCCCCCCAATCAGTTCCTTCTGGATTGATGTTTTTTAGGGCATTCAAAACTCCTGCTTCTGCGTTTCTCAATAATTCTTCACGAAATGCTGGCTCTTTCCCCACAAATTCTCGTAGTTTTCCCATAAATTCTGTCAGAGATTCGTTTTCTGTGAGCGCTTTTACCATTGGATTATCCAAATCATTGTTTATGATCGCTTTAACTCCCATGTAGAGGATTGGAACATCCCGCCCTGCCGCCTCAAGCGCATCCTTATTTTCTTCCAAAAAAGTGGCTAATTTCTCTGCATTTTCTGGTTTTGAGATAAAGTCAGGAATATCTGAAGCTTCCAAATCTAATTCTTCTTGAATTTCAAATTCATACCCAAAATACCTAGTCACTTCATTCGCCCAACCTTTTACGGCATTTATTCCAGTATTTAGTTTATCTGCTCCCCACATTTGTACTCCTTCAAAAAGCCCAAAAAGCACTTCATCCAAAGATTCATCAGCACCAGAAGCCACCCTTGCTACAACACCTAAATCAATATCTCCAGAAATAAATTTTGGTAAATTTTTCTGATTTAATACCAAGTTAATGACAGGTTCATGGTTTTCTGGCTTATCAATAAGATTTTCCAAAGCTTCAATGAGATCGTCAATCTGCCTTTTTGCAAGGGCACCCTTATAGTCATCTAATAGTTTTTGCCGAAGATCTTTTTGAAAAATCTCCTTTAATGACACAAAAAACTCTTGTCGAAGAGTTGTATCACTCAAAAGATTTTCTTTCATTGAATCCAAAAGAGCTTTCACATTTTCAGACTTAGCCAGCCCTTCCCCCACCCCCTCTAGATTCCCTGACTTTATAAGCGGCAACATCCGAACCAGATCAGGAGCCGTCCCGACCAATTCATCTGCATTTTTGAGAAAAAATCGTTCTACCGGGTTGATCCCCTCGGCTGAATCGATTAATTCATTTACTTCTGACGATTCTTGCTGATTAATCTGTTCAGGAGATTGCACACGCACTCGTTCTCCATCATTAACGCAAATTTGGAATTCACTCCCCTCGCCATCCACTACCTTCTTGTATTCATATTTTCCCCTCGGTGGTAAATCCCCCACAACCTTAAATTGCTCTCCTACCTTTGCTTCCCGAACTTTATTTCCGGCCAAATCTCGAAGATTTTCTACGGTATTAATCACAACAATGGACTCTTTTTGAATTGATTCAACCGATCTTCCTCCTTCTGCCGCTCGTAATTCTACATCTGTATCCTCACGAACTTGTGCCTGTTCTGCTGGAGGCAAGTTTTTCATAGCCTCCTGCGCCCGTTGAGCTTCTGTTTGCTCAACACGCGATTGTTCTACTTCCCTGTTTTCTGGAGACCCCATGATGATTAATTTATGTAAAAACTTTTTCTAAATCCTGATCCAACTGCCTCTCTGCCTGGGCGGCTTCTTTTGCATGAATTTTTTCTACTTCTAGCATCCGTTGATGCATTTCCTCTTTTTCTCGTTGTTTTTGTTTTATTTTTCTTTCTTCTCCAAGGGCAATTACTTCCTGTTCATGCCGCTGAATAATTTCTATTAACTTTTGCCGTAATTCCGGAGAATAATCAGCTGCTTTTGAGATATAATACGCCTTCCGATCTTCCGTGAGCATCGGTGTATTTTTTACGTAATTGACAAAAGCATTTGCATCCATGTCCAAAAAGGCATAATAAATCCTTAAATTTTAGCATAAATAAGCGAAAAAATAAAGATCAAACACCTTGCTTTTTAGTGAAAGCATTTAAAATTAATTTTAAAACAAAAAATCGCGGGGAACAACTCTTAGAGGATTATTTTATTTGGAGAAAGATTCGAGACAGGTTCTAAGGACCGTGAATCCGGAAATTACTTTTCCGCATGCTATAAGGTTTTACTGTGGATTGCTCTGGATGAAAGTAGTACTTTTAAGTTTGATTTTCGCAAAAATGCAATTTTTATTGGACTCCTCCCTACGGTCGTCGTCCATAAAAATTGCAAAAAATGCTGCTTTATTTTGTCGCTGAGACTAAGGAATATTGAACTTGTTTTTATTTTTATTCATAATAAAAAAAATGTCGCTGATCCAACTAAAAGATATCAACAAAACTTATTTCACGGGAGAAGTACCGACACCGGTGTTGCATGATCTTTCTCTAGAAATTAAATCTGGAGAATTTGTCTCCATCATGGGGCCTTCGGGCGCTGGGAAGTCCACCCTGCTCCACATCATCGGTTTTCTTGATGGGCAGACGAGCGGGACGTACTTTTTTGAGGGGAAAGAATTTAGTGACTACTCCGAGGCTGAAACCGCGCAGATCCGAAATGAAAAGATGGGATTTGTGTTTCAGTCTTTTAATCTCTTGGCGCGAACCTCAGTCCTGGAAAATGTAAAACTGCCGCTCGCCTACTCCCAAGTTTTGCCCCACAAATGGAATAATCGTGCGCTAGCCGCCATCGAAGCGGTGGGACTCTCTCACCGTCTGGATCATGATCCCTCTCAACTCTCCGGAGGAGAAAAACAAAGAGTGGCGATCGCTCGAGCTCTCATCAACAAACCTTCTGTCATCTTTGCCGACGAGCCAACGGGAAATCTGGATTCGGCTTCCGGAGAAGCGATTATGAAAATTCTGAAAAATTTGAACCAAGAAGGTCACACGGTCATCCTGATCACCCACGAACCGGACGTTGCCCACCAGGCCAAACGAATTATCCATATCGTGGACGGACGAATCGATAGTGATAGGAAACTTTAAAATAAATGAAAAATTTTTTTAATCTTCAATCTTCAATTAGGAACCTTCAATTAAGGAGTTATGAATTAATAAAATTTCCATCATTGATCATTGAAGAATTGATAATTGTTAATTGAATAAAATGCCCTTTATTTATCTCCTAAAAACCGCACTCACCGGACTGAGTACCAATAAATCTCGGTCAGCGCTGACGATCCTGGGGATCGTGATCGGGATCACGGCAGTGATCATGGTGCTGGCGTTGGGAAAAGGCGCGGAGAATCTTATGATCCAGCAGATCCAGGGGTTTGGATCGAAGACGGTCTCCATCGAACCGGGGAAGGATCCAACCAGTCTGCAGGATATCGTGGACGCACTGTACACTAATTCACTCAAAGACAAAGACATTGTCGCCTTACAAAAAAAAGCAAACGTACGAGGGCTGGCAAAACTTTCTCCTATGCTGCTAACTAGTACGAGCGTTTCTTATTCGGGGGAGTCTGAGCGAGCGCAGGTGGTGGGGGGGGATGATTTTTATCTGGAGATTTTTGGGGTGGCACCGGAGTATGGGACGGTTTTTGGCGAGGGGGAGATCAAACAAAAAGCCCGAGTCGCGGTGATTGGCTGGGAAATCAAAGAGGATCTTTTTGGATTTTCTGAAGCTTTGGGCAAAAAAGTGAAAATCAACAATCAAAACTTCCGAATTGTTGGGATCCTGCCGAAATCAGGATCGATCATGGGGCAGAATATCGACCGGATGGTGCTCGCGCCACACACGACGGTACAGAAATTAATTCTTGGTATCGACTACTATCACGCCATCCTCGTCGAAGCCAAAAATGAAGACATCGTGCATACCATGGCAGATGATATTCGACAGACTCTGCGGGAGACACATGGGATCTCCGATCCGAGTAAGGATGACTTCCGGGTGATCACGATGGATGAGGCAGCCGATCGAGTGGGGACGATGCTGGTGGCTTTTACGGTATTACTGTCTGCCGTCTCGGCCATCTCTCTCGTCGTGGGAGGGATTGGGATTATGAATATCATGCTGGTGTCTGTGACGGAGCGAACCCGGGAAATTGGGCTTCGAAAAGCCCTAGGAGCGACTTCGGCAGATATCTCTAGTCAGTTTCTCCTCGAGTCAGTAATCCTGACCGGGATCGGAGGGATTGTGGGGATCGCTTTGGGAGCCGGATTGGCGTTTGTGTTTGCTTTCAGCGTAACACACTACGGTAATATGGATTGGGAGTTTGTGTTTCCGATTCGTGGGGCGATTATGGGGTTGGGGGTTGCGGCGGGGGTGGGGTTGGTATTTGGGATTTATCCGGCGAGCCAGGCGGCGCGGAAGAGTCCGATAGAGGCGCTAAGGTATGAGTAGGGTTAATTACAAATGACCAGCCTTCGCTAAAACTTCGTCCGGCAGGCAAATTACGAATTACAAATTAAGGATTTTTTTATTTTAAAAGGATGTTCTCCTCCTCGCAGAAGGAGCCAGTCTTCAGCCTTGAGTAACTGAAACGATGATTGCTCAGACCGAAAGGGGGAGGTATGAGTATTTTCCAATTTGGAATTTTTTCATACCCCTTTCTCAGCCTTCACTTTTATATCTTTCTGACGCTCAGTTTCCATCTTCGCTAGTTTTACAATTTAGTTGCAAGCTACGACGGACAGGTCGGCCGACAGGTAGTTTCCCCCTGCAAGGGGGAAAAACAACCTTTAATTTTAGGACCGCTTCGCTTTCTTTTCTTGCATCCTTCTTTTTTGTGTTACAATTTAGGTATGTTTTTGAAAAAACAATTGAAGATGAAAAAATTATTGCTTGTTTTCCTTTTTTCTTTTTTGATTTTTTCTGGGGGAGTCGGTGCAAGTGAGGGGCTGTCACAAAAATATCTCCAAGAAAATGCCCTCGCTTGTTACGATGATGCTGACTGCCAGGTGGAATTTTCTAATTGCGGTTGCCGTAATTACTGTGGAAATATTTATCGAGGGCAAAAAATAGATTGTGCTCGTGCTTGTTTGGTAGGAGAATCTGACCTGAGTATCCAGAGCTGCCGCTGTATAAAAAATATTTGTGAAGGAATCAGTGTCCTGAAATTTACTGACTTAGAGGCAATTCCTGCCTGGGCAAAGCCAGCTGTGGTTTCTCTGTTTGAACAAGGGATTATAAAAGGAAATGATGACGGGAGTTTTGCTCCTGATCGCCCAATAAACCGAGCTGAGTTTTCAAAAATCCTCATTTTGGCCACAAAAACCAAGCTCATCAAGACAAGTTTTTCACATTTTCCAGATGTCCCGAGTAGCGCTTGGTATCATCCCTATATTGAAACCATGTATGACCTGGGATGGATAGAAGGGCATCCAGACAAAAAATTCCATCCTGAGCAAACCATAAATCGAGCAGAAATTGCCAAAATGTTGGCAGCAGCTTTTGGGATCCAGGATAAAAAAGAGGTGCCGAACAAGATTTTTTTTGATGTAGATCCTGCAGATTGGTTTTATCCTTATGTAAACATCCTCTTAAAAAATGGAGTTTTGTCTCGTTATATTTACCATCCCTACGATCCAGCTATGAGATTTGAACCAGAAAAAGAAGTCGTTCGATCAGAAGCCGTCCAGGCTGTCTACGATGCTCAAAACGTAAAAAAATAATATTTCCCAAGTTTTTTTCTTTTTCCTGCTTCTGATACGAAGACATAGCTACTTCCATTCGTTTTTATTTATATTCCAAAATATTTTGCCTTTTTTTGCTACCGAAAATTTGCCAAAAAATTTCATTTTTTCATGATTTTGAGTGAAAATGAAGTGGTAGTTATTTCTTTAATTTAATAAACAAAATGAAAAAAGTTATTGCTGGATTTGCTGCCTTTGCGCTCGTCGGAAGCGCCCTCGCCGTCACCTGGCCGGCTACCCCGACCGGAGAAGTAACAGGAGGGAAGATCGGATCACTTATCACGGCTGACACGGTCAATAGTCGAGTAGGAATCGGGACAGCGAGTCCAACAACAAAATTGGATGTTCGATCAACTGGAAATGGGCTTGCTGGAGGTATTACCGTTACAAGTTCTGATTATGATACAAGTGGTAGTTATGTAACAATGAATAAAAATACCGATAATATTGCTTTTATTCAATCTACTCAGACTAGTGGGGATGATGATCTATCTCTACAACCCAATGGTGGTAAAGTTGGGATTGGAACATTAAGTCCAGGATCAACTTTAGAGGTAGATGGTGGCATTACGCCTGATAAAGTAACAGCCGATCCTTGTGGTGGGGCAGATTATTCAGAAGGTTCGTTATTTTATAATGACACTTCTAACTATTACTGTTACTGTGACGGGACAAACGATGTACAAATGCACAGTCCAGCTACGGCGTGTTTCTAATAATCAATCATGAAAAAAAAAGGAACAATAGCTTCTATTATAACTGTATTACTGGGTGGAACTAGCTACTTATTGGTAGAAGTGCTAGAAGACCAAAAGCGGTGTGAGTTACTGGCAACAGCTACGTAGGAGTGGGTGTGTCATCAGACCACCCGCTCCTTTTGTTTTGTTGCACGAATGAAGTACTATAATATCATATTATAATATAGTACTTTCCACGCAGGCTCCATAGTCGCAAAGATCTGTGGAGCCATCTTGCATTATAGCTGCACAATCCTTCTTGACGTGCAGGCTCCATAGTTCCCGAGTCCTCGGGACTGTGGAGCCATTTTGCATTATAACTCCACAATCCTTCATTGTTTTTTCTCAGAGTTTTTACGGAATTATGGAACTTGCGGTGTATCTTAAGCAGGACGGGATAACATATCCCGTCCGAAATGTTTTGGAGCAATTTTAAAAATTGCTCCTGCTTAAAAATAATGCTACAAGAAAACTGATGTTCCCCGATCCAAAAGTCGATTTCCAATCCCTCTCTAAACTCGACCTCGAAAAGGCCGATGATCAGTCGTATACGGGGAAATATAAAAAAGGCCTTACCGAAGATCTGGTCCGGCAGATTTCTGCCAGCAAAAAAGAACCAGACTGGGTGCTCGAGCACCGACTAAAAGCACTAAAAAGATTCAACGAAATGCCCATGCCGGAGTGGGGACCAGACATTTCTGGATTGGATGTGGATCAGATCCGATTTTTCGCTTCCGCCAGTGATAAGGCCCATGCCAAAACCTGGGAAGAAGTAGATCCGAAAATCAAACGCACGTTTGAAAGATTGAAGATTCCAGAAGCCGAACGAGCAATGTTGGCCGGAGTAGGAGCCCAGTACGAATCAGAAAATATTTATCATAATCTCAAACCACAATGGGAAAAGAAAGGAATTATCTTTGAAGATTTCGATACCGCAATCCAGAAATATCCCGACCTGGTGCAAAAATATTTTTCCAAGTGTGTGCCGATGGCTGATCACAAGTTCGCCGCACTGCATTATGCGGTTTTCTCCGGGGGGACCTTTCTTTATGTCCCAGAGGAAGTGGAAGTGGATCAGCCCTTGCAGGCGTACTTCCGGATGAATGCGATCAATCAGGGGCAGTTCGAGCACACGCTGATCATAATCGAGCCAGGAGCCCAAGCGCACTACATCGAGGGATGTTCCGCCCCCAAGTATGGATCTCAGGCTCTGCATGCCGGATGTGTGGAGGTTTTTGTAGGGGCAGGAGCCTCTTTTCGCTATTCATCAGTCGAGAACTGGTCGAAGGATACGTATAATTTGAACACCAAACGGGCTATCGTGCAGACCGGTGGTTCGGTCGAATGGATTGGAGGGAATCTGGGATCAGGAGTGACGATGCTCTATCCTTGTTCCCTGTTGGTCGGTGATCGGTCTCGAGCCAATCATTTAGGGGTCGCTTTTGCTGCGGAAGGACAAAATCAGGATACCGGGGCCAAAGTAATCGTTTCCGGAAAAAACTGTCGGGCCAATGTCACGAGTAAGAGTCTGTCCAAGGCCGGAGGAATTACGACCTACCGAGGAAACGCTGAGGTCAAGAGCTCGGCTGAAAACGTCGTGATCAATGTGCGATGTGATGCGCTTATGCTGGATGATCAATCGATCTCTGATACGATTCCTCAGATTATAGCGGAAAATAGTTCTGCTCAAATTACCCATGAGGCGAGTGCTGGAAAGATTGCTCAGGAGATTCTTTTTTTCTTCGAGTCTCGTGGGATAGATGCAGAAACGGCCAAAGGGATGATTGTGAACGGGTTCCTCGATGAGGTGGTGAAAACTTTGCCACTGGAATATGCGGTGGAGCTCAATCGTTTGATTGAGATGGAAATGGAAGAAAATTAATTCAAAAATCAAAATTCAAAGTTCAAAATTTTGGAAAATATGAAGATAACAAATCCTTCAGGAACGAAAAAGGTAAACGTGAAAGCAGATGAAAATCTGAAAATTTTTCTTGAGGATTTTGAATTTGGATCTCGAAGTTTTGAATTGGAAGTAAATTTGCAGGGAGACAATACTCAGTGTGAGATCATCGGTCGAGTCCAAACCACCGGAAAAGACCAGAAATCCTGGAAAGTGATACAAAAGATTTCTGGGAAAAATCAGGTGGCGAAGATTGATCTCCATGGGACGGCGGAGGAGGAAAGCCAGTTAAACTTCGATGGAGCCGCGGTTCTAGCCTCTACATCTGAGGGGGCCGAAGTCAGTGTAAGTGAAAAAATTTGGCTTTTTGATCAGGCGAAGGGGAAATCCCTCCCAGTGCTTACCGTCAAAACTGATCGGGTAAAATCCGCTCATCATTCTGCGGCGATCATGCAGATGGATGCAGAGTTACTCTTTTTTGCTGAGAGTCGAGGGATATCAGAAAAAGAAGCGAAGGCGTTACTGAAGCAGGGGTTTTTGAAAATCACTTGAAAACAAGTAACACTTGTGTTACACTTTTGGTGGTAATTTTTAAAAAATAAATCATGCCAACTACAAAGAAGCGCGTCAACATCACGCCCACAGAGGATACTTATGTTTTTTTGGCACAAATTGCAGAAAGAGATGGTGTTCCTGTTTCTGCAAAAGCTTTACAGCTGCTTCAGATCGCCCTTGAAATTGAAGAAGATACTTATTTTAGCAAGCTGGGAGATGAAATAGTTTCAAAAAATAGAAAGTTTTATTCTCATGAAGAAGCTTGGTCATGAAATATATTTTGAAATACAGCGAGATCGTTGTAAAAAAAGATATTCCTGCACTTCCTGAAAATTTGAAACCACTTATAAAAACAGTCATTGAAGGAAAACTTACTTTTGAACCAGCAATTTTTGGTAAGCCACTGCGAAAGTCTTTAAAAGGTTGTCGAAGGCTTCGGGTTCAGGATTACAGAGTAGTTTTTCGGATGGAAAAAAAGACAGTGGAAATTTTAGCGATTCGTCATCGGTCAGAAGTTTATGAGCAGATGGAAAAAAGGGTTTAAAAAAGTTTAGTGCCGCACTTCTACTTCATTACTCTCAGAAAAAATTTCCTCTGTCCGTGGATCATGGATGATTGCTTGAAAGATATCGCCAATTTTGATTTCTGTTTTTTCACGGAGTCTCACTTCAGCTCTTTCGTCAGAAAACCAAACTCGGATGGGATTGTATTTTTGATCAGTTGGTTTTCGTGCGCTGAAGACCGGGCATCCGCTCTTACTCGTGAAGGGGATCTGGGGGCAGAGATCTACAGCATCCTTGACCCCGTCGAGGTCGGTATCGAGCGTGGATTGGGCGAAAGCCAAACTAAGAAGAAGTACTGGAATCAGAAGAAAGTACATTTTTTAAAATTTATTGATGACTATATCATACCCCCTCTAGCTCCCCCTGCAAGGGGGAGAAAACGAGAGGTGTTTTTCAATTTTGCTTTCCGCTCAGGAAGCGTACAATTGTCCCGATGGCCAACATAAAAAATTTAAAGCCGGAGAGCACGTTTTTTCTCGATCAGGGAGAGTTTCTCGGAGGAGCAGAACGATTTCTGATTGATTTTTTACTCAGCCTGTCTGACTTCGAACGAAAAAAAGTACTTCCCATGATCATCGGGGGGAAAAATGAAAAATACCGTGAAGCGTTGCCTGATAATATTTTTGAAGATTTTATGTATCCGGCTGTCAAAAAGCATAAATTTATTGCCACTTTTCGTCTGCTCTGGGCCGCACGAAAGCTAAAAGTATTAGCCGAAAAAAAGGGAGCCGTTCGATTTTTTTCCAACACCCCGAGGACGCATTTTGTCATGTATCTGGCGAAGAAATTTTTTCGGATAAAAGGAACCTGGATATGCATGTTTCATGATTTTACGGTTCCCAAATTTTTGGTGAAAAAAATTGGGGCAACGGCGGATATTTTGATCGCTAATTCTGTGCCGACTCGAAACTTCCTTCGGGCTCGGATAGATCCAGCGCATTACGAAAAAATCCGGATCGTGGAAAATGGAATTGATTTCAAAAAAATCCCCCAGGGAACGATATCAAAGTGTGTGAAAAATATTTTGATTCTCGGGAGAATTGATCCGAGGAAAGGGCAGTTTTTTGCACTGGAAGCCGCTCAGAAATTAAAAAAAACAAATCCGGATTTGCAGTTTCAGGTAGTCGGAAGTCCGGTCGAGGCAGATCCAGCGACGATGGCATATGATCAGAAGTGTCGTGATTTTGTCCGTGCCAAAAAACTCAAAAATGTCCGATTTATCGTGGAGGTAGATGATCCATTTCGTGAAATTGAGAAATCTGATTTGGTTTTATTTTTGCCGACAGAACCAGAGACTTTTGGTCGAGTAGTGATTGAAGCTTTGGCACTCAATAAATTAGTTATTTCTTTTGATGAGACCGGGCCGAGAGAGATTATCAAGGGGTATGAAAACTTTTTGGGCCAAATCCAGACGAGTCTTTTGGTAGAAAAAGAGGCTGAAGCCCTAGCTCAAAAAATTCAGTTTTTTGTGAATAATCCGGTAGAAATATTATCTTTTACCGAAAACACTCGTGCCTACATAGAACAAAACTATGCTTTGGCAGAAACGAAGAAGAGGTTGTTGGGTTTATTGTTGGGATAGCAACAAAAAGAATTCAAAAATCAAAAAGCAAAATTCAAAATAATGGAATGCTCTTAAAAACTATAATCTAAGAACTATGAACTAAAAACTATGAATCAACTTATTTCTTAATCTTCTTCGCAATCGTTTTTACTTCTTTGTGGAGCTCGTTTTTTAGTTCTTTCCCTTTTTTGGCCGCAGATTTTTTTAGCTCTTCAGCTGCTTCGTGAGCATCAGAGGAGAGTGTTTCAAGCCGTTGTCGGACAATTTCTTGTCCTTCGGCGCTGAGACTTTTTGCTTTTTCTACGAAGTCTCCAAATTGTTTTTTTCCATACTGAACGAGTTGTTGGACATCTTCTGATTCTTTGGCCCATTGAGTTACTTCTTCGATTGCTTCTAGATCTACATTTTTACATTCGTTGAAGAGTACTTTTAGTGGTTCTTCTGATTTGGAGAGTTCTTTTCGGAGTTCTTTTCCTGGACGTTGAGCAAAAAGAAGTCCATAAACCATCCCTGCCGAAGCCGCAATTAGATACTTTAAACCTTTCATGTCTTCAACTTAGGACAAAAACAGTTTACAGGCAAGCAATTTTTTATAAAATTTAGACAGAAAAGAGAATTTTTAATTTTGTAATTTTTAATTTTATAAATAAATCTTCAGCCTTTGCTTTGTAAAAAAATAATTTCAAGCTTCGGCCGACAGGTAAATCTTAATTTTTAAAAAAGTCTTTTGTTTAGTGCTTAAAAATTAGAATTTATTTAAAAATTTGAGTTTAAAAATTAAAAATTTCACTATTATTTTTTATTTATTTTTCCCATGAGTGCACAAGTTGTTGTTATCTGCGGTTCTGAGGTTGATTTTCCTTTTGCTGAGGACAAAATCATTTCTCCCCTCAAAAAAGATTCTATCGTGACGGAGCTTTATGCCGCTTCGGCACACAAAGAACCTCAAAAAGTTCTCGAGTTGGTCGAACGATTTTCTGAAGATCCAAAGGTTATTTTTATCACAATTGCCGGGCGATCAAATGCTTTGTCAGGTTTTGTTGGAGCTAACTCGAACAACATTACTATTGCCTGCCCTCCGCACAAGAGTCTCGAAGAGTACATGGTTGATATCCATTCTACTCTGAGAATGCCGTCTAAGACTCCTGTTTTGACTGTGATTGATCCAGGAAACTGTGTCCTAGCCGTAAAAAGAATCATAAATTCTCAAAAATAAGCCTTTGTTTAGGCTTTATACTTGCTTTTTTTCTCCAGATCATTATGTAATGGTTAACTCGCTAACCTATTTTTTAAAAAATGCCTAAATTTTATAAAGCCCCGATGGGAGCGGCAGATATTCTTCCAAACGACCATGACTTTTTTACGTTTCTCAAGAAAGTCATCCGGCATCGGTTTCGACAGTCTGGTTTTCGACGAATTTCTCCAGTGACTTTTGAGGAGACGGGGGTGTTTGCTCGGGCGTTGGGAGAGAAGTCTGAGATCATAGAAAAAGAGCTTTTTTCTTTTTCTGATAGGCATGATCGGAGCTATTCATTGCGTCCGGAGATTACGACGGGAGTGGTTCGTTCTTTTATTGAACATCAAATGAATGAAGGTCCGTTGCCAGTAGAACTTTATTATCTAGAGCGCTGTTTTCGGTTTGAGCGGGTTCGACCAGGGACGAAACGGCAGTTTTGGCAGCTTGGGGCAGAGGTGCTCGGAGAGAGTGATCCTTCGATCGATGCGCAGATTATTTATCTGGGGCATCGGATTTTGTCCGATCTTCAGATCCGAAAAAGCTGCAAGCTCAAAGTCAGCACAATGGGAAACGTCGAGGATCGAAAAAATTACATTGAGGCTTTAGCCAATTTTTATGCGGGGAAAGAACGAAGTATGACTCCTGAGAGCCAAGAGAAATTGAAGCAAAAAAAATATCTGGAACTTTTGGATCCCAAGAGTGAAGATGAAGAAATTTTGGTCGAAATGGCGCCAAAGATGATTGATTATCTGTCCAAATCTTCCAAGCAGTTTTTTGAGACAACGCTGACGTATCTCGAGTCATTTGGGATCGCGTATCACATTGATTATTCACTCACGAGACCGCTGGATTATTATTCTCACACGATTTTTGAATTTTCTGAAATCGATACCAAAAACAAGATTTTGGTGGGGGGGCGATACGATGGTTTGATTGAGACTATGGGTGGACCAGCTTTGGGAGGGGCCGGGTTTTCTGCAGGAGTAGAGCGCGTAATTGCTCTCATGAAAAAACAAGGCATCGATGTGCCACACAAAGATGATCTTCAGATTTTTCTCGCGGCGACTGGCCCGATAGCCAAAAAAGAAGCCCTTCCCCTCCTGGTCAAACTTCGAGAGCATGGATTTCATGCAGTAGGAGTACTGGGAAAAACCGCCATGGGAGAGCAGCTCAAACGAGCTACTGAATTTGGAGTGCCTTATACGTTGTTGATGGGAGACATTGAAGTCAAAAAACAACAAGTAATTGTCCGGGATATGAAAACGGGGAAGCAAGAATGGGTCGATGTAGACAAAATTCTTGATAAGATGGATAAACTACTTGGAGCTCCGGAAATACTAGATACGACGACTGATTTTCTCGGACACGAGTAAATTCAATTATCAATCTTCAATCTACAATCTTCAGTTTTTATTTGTTCATAAACCGCTCAAATCGATCAAACGCCTCAGCCAGTTCCTCCATACTGGCCGCATACGTCATCCGGACGTAGCCTTTTCCAGCCTTTCCAAAAGCTGATCCAGGGACGATGGCGAGTTTTTGTTCGGCCAAGAGTTGCTCACAAAATGCTACATCATCAGTAATCCCAGAACTGGTAATATCTACAAAAAGATAAAACGCTCCCTGCGGTCGGTGAAAGTTGATGTTTAGCTTTTCGAGTCGCTCGAGGCAATACTTCCGTCGTTCATCAAAAGTCAGTTTCATCTTTTCTGCTTCTTTGTCTCCTTTTCTGAGCGCTTCAATCGAGCCGATCTGTGAGGGACTGGGGGCGCAGAGCGCGGAGTATTGGTGGATTTTTGTCATCCCGCCGACGATTTCTGCTGGACCGCACACCCAGCCGATCCGGAACCCCGTCATTGAGTGCGTTTTTGAGAGTCCATTGAAGAGTACCGTCCTTTCTCGCATGTTTGGGATCTCGAGCATGCTGATGTGCGGTGATTCGAAGCTGAGCCCTCCATAGATTTCATCAGAAAGGATTACCAGGTCGTGTTCTTCGGCTTTTTTGGCGATGAGTTCTAGATCCTCACGGGTGAAGATGTTTCCGATAGGATTTCCTGGGAAATTGAGGACAATTGCTTTGGCATTAGCTGGAACGTCCAAAGTCTGTAGATCAGTCGGATCATAAAACGCTACTTCTCCGTCGGCTAATTTCACGAGCGGTTCGTACATGACGTATCCCGGATCCGGAACCAGCACAATTTCTCCCGGATCGAGCACGGTCCGGAAGGCCAGATCCATCCCTTCCGAAACCCCGTTAGTGACAAGAATTTCAGATTTGGGATCGTATTTTTGTCTCGTATCGGCGAGGGTCTTTTTTGCAATTTCTTCTCGCAGCTCCATGAGGCCAGCGTTTTCTGAGTAGTTGGTAAATCCTTTTTCTAGTGCAAAGATTACTGACTCTCGCACATGCCAGGGGGTCGGAAAATCTGGTTCGCCCACTCCGAGAGATACCACATCGGGACCAGCAGATATTACGAGGTCAAAAAACCGGCGGATGCCGCTGGGAGGAAGTTTCAAGACTTTATTACTAATGAATTTTTGCATTCGTCTTTAATTTTCAATTATCAATGAACAATTTTTGGATCTTAAATATTTCTTCATTTGTAATTTGTAACTCTGCATTCTGCGACCCAAAATTGGAGGTTATGCAGAAATTGGTATCCTCGATGTCTTCGGTTCTTCGACCAGGATCTCTCCATTGGCTTTGTATGTTTTAAGGAGAAAATGTGTGGCTGTGGATTTTACGCCGTCCATGGGAGCGAGCACTTCGGTGACAAATTTGGAGATTTCTGCCATGTCTTTGGCTTCGAGTTGGATCTGGAGGTCGGCTCGTCCGGAGATGACGGAGACGTCGGTGACATCTGGAAACTTAGCGATTCGCATCGCGATTCGATCAAATCCAAACTCTCTTTCGGATTGGCATTCTACGTCGATGAAGGCGGTGATTTTCATTCAGTTATCAATTAACAATTATCAATCTTCAATGATGAATTTAGATTAAAAAATTTCTTAATTTTCGCAAATTTGTAGCTTTAAAAATATTTCGTTATCTCTAAAAAACAATTCTCAATTCTTCAAAGAACATCTGTGATAGTTCAAAAAACATTTCTCGCTCTGTGAAAAATTATCAGGGGGACCAAAAAAACGATTCTTGATATATCAAAGTACTGTGGCGATAGTTCGAAAAACGTTTTTCGATATCAAAAAGAACTACGGGAATAGTTCAAAAAATGTTTCTTGATATACCAGAACACTACTCGGATAGTTAAAATAATCATTTTTGATATACTTTTGTACTATGGCGGAGCACCAAAAAACATATTTTCAGAAACCGTATAACTAAACACCTTCCGAGCACGCCCCCCCATGGTTGGACATGGTTTTCTTGACCGCTGTCAATCAGCAGCATAGAATTAAAGCAATTTGTACCCCACTACCTCATGAAAAAAGTGAAGCAATCATGGTCAATTCGCCGAAAAAAACTCGCGATCTTACGGCAGATCGCAAAAACAGAGAAGAATTTTTATGCTCGCATCCCGCGGATCATCCGAACTGCACAGATGGAGAAGCTGATCAAGGATGAAACGAAGAAAGGCGAACGATTGGCTCGTCTGGAGACAGAGAAGGGGAAGGTGGAAGAAAAATTTTTCGCCGCGGCGGAGGCCAAGGGGGATCAAATCGATGATAGCTTTGAGATTGTGCGATTGCGTTTGGAACAAAAAGATGAAGCGAAGGCGAAGAAGTATTTCTCTGGGTGGAGGAGTCGGTAAAAAATTCTGCTTTGGTGTTAGAAACGTTTCGAACCAGGTCTTCAGACCTGCTCCGACGAAATGAAAAGCTAACAACAGGAATTTTAGTCGATCCCTAGAATTCGTCAATTTTTAGTTGAATTAATTGTGTTTTTGTGATACAATGTTCGGATTTACTTTTTAAATCCACACAAAAATGGCTCGATTGTTTATAAAAAAAAATGACGGTTCAGATCGATTTTTTGATCAGCTTCCTGTGTTTGAAGGAGGAAAGGAAGATGATAAAGAAGTTTCAGGAGGAATCGAAGGAGCTTCAGCACAACCTGAAGAGTCCTCAGAAGGAGTTTTCAGTGAAGTGGAAACAGTTCATGATCAAGTCGGAGAGGTTGTCGATTTCCCGAAGAAAAAATTGCTTAGTTATGAAGATATTGAAAAAAATGTTGATATAATTAGCGAAAATATTCCTGAGTCTTTATCAGAATATTTTGAATGGGCGTTTAAATCTCCCAAACATTCTTCTTGGCAAAAAGAATTAGCGGCTTATTGGGAACAAAAGTTTGAAACAGAAGACGACCCTACTGTCGTCCTAAAAGCTTTCATAAAATTAATTGCAAAGGATACTACGTATAGTTTTGAAGAATATAAGCAAATGAAAAAAGTTTGCGATCGTTATGGAAGTGATTTTTTTAGAAATGAAAAGAAAAAGGAAGAAAAAAAACAAAAAGAAAAAACAAAAATCGTGCCCCCTCCTGCTCTGGCTACTGCCTAAAAAAAAGTCCCAAGTTCACAAAGAAACTTAAGGCTTTTTTTGTGTTTAATTTAAAGCTTTATTCACTCCCGCCACTTCGCTCTTCGATGATCTCTTGAGCGACGTTGTTTGGGACTTTGGCATAGTCGGCAAACTCCATGGTATAGCTGGCTCGTCCCTGTGTCATAGATCGAAGCTCTGTCGCGTATCCAAACATGCTCGCGAGCGGGATTTTTGCTTTGACGGTCTTGGCGATCCCCCGGTCTCCCATTTCTTGGATGATTCCTCGTTTTGCCGAGATATCTCCCATCACGTCTCCCATGTAGTCTTCTGGGGTCACGACCTCTACGGCCATCACTGGCTCGAGGAGGACTGGATCGGCTTTTTTGGCTCCTTCTTTAAACGCCTGAGCCGCGGCGATTTTAAACGCGAGCTCTGATGAATCCACGTCGTGGTAGCTTCCGTCGATGAGTTCGATTTCTACATCTACGACTTGATATCCGGCGATCACTCCACGAGTGACGGCTTCTTTGAATCCTTTTTCACAACCCGGGATGTATTCATTTGGGATTGAGGCTCCTTTGATAGAATTGATAAACTTGAACCCAGCCCCTGATTCTCCTGGACGAATCTTACAGACCACGTGTCCAAACTGTCCTCGTCCTCCGGATTGTTTTTTGTGTTGATACTCAGCTTCGACTTCTTTTTGGATCGTTTCTCGGTAGGCTACTTGTGGTTGTCCGATGTTTGCTTCGACTTTGAATTCTCGTTTGAGACGATCCACGATGATATCGAGGTGGAGTTCTCCCATCCCAGAGATAATCGTTTGATTAGTTTCTTCGTCCGTTCGTACTTGGAAAGTTGGATCTTCTTCGGCTAGTTTGGCGAGCGCGAGTCCCATTTTTTCTTGGTCGGCTTTTGTTTTCGGTTCTACTGAGATCGAGATCACTGGATCTGGGAAGTCGATTGATTCAAGTAAGATTGGTTTAGATTCATCACAGAGCGTGTCTCCGGTCTTGGTATTTTTGAGTCCCACGACCGCACCGATATGTCCGGCTGGGATGTCTTGGATTTCTTCTCGCGAGTTCGCGTGCATTTGGAGCAATCGTCCGATTCGTTCTTTTTCTCCGCTACTGACATTGTAGACGTAGCTTCCGGATTTGAGCACTCCAGAGTACACTCGGACAAAAGATAATCGTCCCACAAATGGATCTGTGGCGATTTTGAATGCCAAAGCCCCGAGCGGTTCAGCGTCAGAAGCTTTCCGTTCTTCTTCCTCATCTGTTTTTGGGTTAACGCCCTTCGCAGCTGGGATATCGAGCGGAGACGGCATGTATTCGTTTACGTTGTCGAGGAGTGGTTGGACTCCTTTATTTTTGAGCGCGGTTCCGGTCATCACTGGGACGAAGTGTCCTGCGATAGTTGCCCGCCTGACTCCGGCTTTGATTTCTTCGACAGAGAGTTCTTCTCCACCGAGGTATTTTTCCATGAGTTCTTCGTCTGATTCGGCGATCGCTTCAAGCATTTTTCCCCGCCATTCATCGGCTTCGGCTTTTTGTTCTTCGGGGATATCTTCGACTCGGACGTCTTTCCCGAGGTCGTCGTGGTACATGATCGCTTTCATCTCGATCAGATCGATCAGTCCTTTGAAATCACTTTCGATCCCTACTGGCAACTGGATTGGGAAAGCATTTTTGGTCAGTCGTTCGATAATCGAATCATAAGATCCCCAGAAGCTCGCTCCGGTTCGGTCCAATTTATTGATAAAACACATTCGCGGCACTTTGTACTTATCCGCTTGTCGCCATACGGTTTCTGATTGTGGTTCTACTCCGGCCACTCCGTCGAATACACAGCCTGCTCCATCGAGC
>CAYFMH010000005.1:21031-41213 GCA_964344165.1 uncultured Candidatus Peribacteria bacterium
CTGGCAGTCTCCCCAGAAGCAGGTCGTGGCGGCAGAGGTAATGGTAATCCCTCGCTCTTGTTCTTGTTCCATCCAGTCCATGGTGGCTTCTCCTTCGTGTACTTCTCCGATCTTGTGAGATTTACCAGTATAGAAGAGCACGCGTTCGGTTACGGTTGTTTTTCCCGCGTCGATGTGCGCGATGATTCCGATGTTTCGGACTTTTTCGAGGGGGTTACGTTTTGTCATTTTTTGAGAAATAAAGAAGTAATGAGAGCAATGAATAATGAAATAATGATTAATGATTAATATTGGAAAATAAAAATAATTAAATTCCGATTTTATTATTCATTACTCATTCGTCATTGTTCATTGGAAAGATTTCCCGGCGATTTTAGGGAGGGAGTGGGAAAAGTCAAATTTGACAAATTTACAAAATTGGCGATTGTTTTTTGTGAGTATTTTGTGTTTGAACTTTTTGGGAGACTCCAGTTATGAATGCAGACACTCACCAAAAGCGGACCGCCTGGCAGCTTATGAGCATTTCCTGGTTTGAAATGACGCCGAAAGAAAGGCTCCGGATGTTGCCTCGTGTATTGGCAGGATTATTATGCCTGTCGATCCTCTGCAATCTCTACCAATGGTGGCAAATTAAGCAGCTGATGGGGATGATCGAGGCCCTCGTCCTCTGACCTAATGCTGAAGATCGCCCGGTCGAAAAAAAATGCGTATTCAGTCCGGCTGGCGCATTTTTTTCCTATTTCACTCGTTCGCAGTACTCTCCGGTGTCGGTGTTGATGACGATTTTGTCGCCCACGTTGATAAATAGTGGCACCTTTACCACATATCCGGTATCGATGGTGGCGGGTTTGTTCCCTCCGGTGGCGGTGTCGCCTTTCACTCCTGGATCGGTCTCGACTACTTCAAAGTTGATCTTCGGTGGGAGTTGGACGTTGATGGCCTTGCCTTCGAAATACTGGATGTCGCAGTCCATGCCGTCGGTGAGGAAGTTTCGAGTTTCTCCGAGTTGGTCACTAGAGAAGGTAATGGTCTCGAAGGTTTCTTGGTCCATAAACTCGTATTCATCTCCGTTTTGGTACAGGTATTGGGCTCGGGCGAAGTTGATCTCGGCTTCTGCGATTTTTTCGTTTCCTTGGAAGGTTTTTTCGACCACCCCTCCGGTGAGGAGATTTTTCATTTTGGTTTTCATGACACCGGCGCCTCGAGCTTGTTTGGAGTGTTGGCTCCAGGTGACGACGAAAGGGACTCCGTCAAATTGAACTTTTGCGCCGACTTTGAGATCTGTGATTCCGAGCATGGTTTTTTAGTTAAAAATTACGAACCCAGCCTACGCGAATTTTAAAAAAAAGCAAAGCCTCCTTCCCCTCCCGATCCCGAGTACTCGGGATCAGAAGAGGGGAGGAAGAGTCTTAAGGGGACAAAAAGGAAATGAAATGCTGGTTTCCAAAATAGCAACCACACACCGCTTTCTCCAGAAGCAGAGCTTCGCATCAAGCACATTCCCAAGCAGGAACTTGGGAACGAACGAAACGAACGAATCCCCTCCACCGGAATAAACAACTCTTCCAAATACCAATTTTACTTAAACAGCTTTTTTTCCGTCACCTTAATCTTCTTCTTCATCTCAGAGACCACCCCATTTGGATCTTTGATCTTCAATAAAATCTCATATTCTCCGGGTTTTTCATACACATGCTCTGGAAGAAACTGCGTCGACACGCTGCCATCACCAAAATCCCAAAAATACTGACTGATCGTCCCCGTCGAAGCGGTTGGATTGTATTGAACCCTCAGTGGAGCCGCTCCTCCTTTTGGATTAAAATTAAAGTCTGCATTCACTCCCTCTGCTCGAGCAGAAATCAAAATTTCAGTAGTTGCAGTCTTACCTGTGTCCGTCAAAATTGTGAGCCGAACCGGAAAAATTCCAACGTTCAAAATTTCATAAGTAATCTTCGCCCCATAATGCACTGGATCTGTCCCGGGCAATTCCCAGACGTAGTCAATAATTTTTCCATCTTCTGTATACGATCCAGACCCATCAAAAGTAACTTTCAATGGAACCGGGCCTGCTGGTGGAGTTGCTACGACTTTTGCCTTAGTTCTTGGTGGTATCACAATAACTTTTAAAAATATTTCATATTCATCTTCGTCTGAATCAATAATCACCAATTTTACGTCATACTCACCAATCTCTCGAAAATTGTACTTCACGGTTTCTCCAGTCTCATCAAAAATCCCATCATCTTCAAAATCCCACTTCCACTCAACTGGATCTTCAATCACAGATAGAGAAGCATCAAAAGTTACCTCCAACGGATTTTCTCCGGTAAGTGTATTTGTTTTTTTATTATAAGATGGAGTCGTTTTGATAAGGACATCCCCATCTTTTTTCCGTTTGTAAGTTTTGATTATTTCAGAAGTTTGCGCTTTTTCTCCACCCTCGTTCTCCACAGTCAAAGTCACTTCATAATCTCCCGGCTTCCGAAAAGTTCTCTGAAATTTTCGACCTACAAATACTTTTTCTTCATCATCCACTCGCCACTCAAATCGAATAATTTTCCCTATCTTGCTAAAAGAAGTGGTCCCATCAAGTGTGATCTTATAAGGAGCTTCCCCTCGAAATTCTTGCAGAGAAGAAATTTCTGCTCTCAGGGTTTCTTCCGGTTCTGTCACAGTAATTGTTTTTTCAGCAACCGCTGAATCATTATTTGTCCCCGTGGCTCGCAGAGCGACTTTAAATTCTCCGATTTTGAAGAACTCTTTTTCAGCCGTTGGATCCTCTTCATTGATCACTTCAAATTCTCCATCTCCATCCAGATCCCATTCGTACAAAATCACCTCTCCATCTGGATCTTTTGAATGAAAAGCATCAAATTTCACCTTGAGCGGCACTGGACCACTCTCTGGATCAGCCGTAAAAGATGGGATCACCCCTTCATTAGCAATAATCACCTCTCTCACAGATGTAAACCGTTCTTCTTTTCCCGTCGCCGGAGAAAGATAGAGTACTTCTGCCCGCACAAGAAATCGCCCATTGTTAGTCCCTTTATCGATAAATCGATGGACCACCTTTGGCCCAGAAGCATCAATGGTCCCATCACTGTCAAAATCCCAATTAATCTGCCGAATCAAACTCTGATTTATTTGTGGAAAAAGATTGGTCCCAATATCAAATTCTACCTTGATTGGAGAAGTAAGTCCAATCACAATGGCTGGTTCCGTTCGAATCATAGACTCATCTTCTTTAAAAGTTTTGGTAGCCCCGGCATTGGAAATCAACCAATAAAAACCAACCCAAAGCCCACACATCAAAAAGAAAATCAAAACATTGATACCTGCTTTGACAATAGTGGGTTTACGATTGACCGCATTTGGCCCCATCATAATCCACTGAAAAAAACGGACCAAACTGGCAAATAAAAAGATCAGTGCCGCCATTCCAAAAATGGAATTGGTCACCAACAACAAAACTTCTTTCAAGTCTCCAGACTCAATTCCAAGACTAGCAAAAAGTGGGTTTTCTACGTTTCCACTGAGAAGGCCCCAGAGCAAAACTCCGTAAAAAATCATCACCAAAATCACTCCCATTCCTAAAAATCCAAAAAGAATTTTTTTCGGAGAAATTCCTCCTTTCTTTGGAGCAACTGGTTTCTTAACGGAAGGATTTTGTGATTTAGGGCCTTTTTTAGCTGTCTTTTTACTTCCCTCGTCTGGTGCAGCTCTCCTGTCAGCCGAATCCCGATCTGATCGGGAGGAGGCTGAATCTTCAGCGAAGTCTGATTCCTCTTTTTCCATAGCTTCTTTTTCTGCTTCCGCTATTTCTTTTGTGACATCTGTGACAGAAGCTGGAGATTCTCCCACATATGGTTTTTCTTCATCTTCAACAGCAACCTCTTCTTGTGTTTTTTGTTCTGGAGTCACTGCATCCAGATTAAACTCTCCAGAATCAACTGACTCTTCCAAAATTTCTTCTGTTGCATCTTCGATCTCTGATTCTGCTGCTTTTGCTTCAGTCAATGCTTCCGCTGGCTTGTCAGTCGAAATTTCAACAGAGGTTGTATTCTCAATAGAAGGAGAAGCTTCAGCGGAAGCTAAAGTCTCTTCTTTTTTTTGATTTTTATCAGTTTCTTCTGCCATTTTTTTTGTTTATTTCTTTGAGAAGTCTCAGTTCTAATTGTCCACTATAGCCTGAAAACAGAATACCAAGCCAGTGAAGCGGGGAGAACTAAAAACTAATTTCCTATTATCTTAATTATGACCGAATCAGTTGCTTCCGTCAAACCGTTAGAAATTCGAAGTACGACTTCATAGATTCCTGGCTCTGGATACCGAATACGAGCATTTTGCCCCATTTTCTTCCTTCCATCTCCGAAGTCCCACTCAAACAAAATCGCTCGGTCAATCGTTTCCGCCAAAAGTTTCGCATAAAAGAAGAAATTAGTATGAGGAGTACCAATTATATCCACATTTTGGGTTCTAATTTCTAAACATTCTATAAAAACATCTATCTGCGTTTGGATCCTGATCACTTCTTCAGAACCCGGATTTTTTCCTGCTTTTATTTCTTCTAATTGTGCTTGTAATTCTTCTTGATTTATCAAGTGTCGGTCATATAAGGACTGCTCAATATGCTGATCAATAAAACTAAGTTCTTCGTTCAAGAGCTTCTTTTTTTCAACATCAGACTCTTTTTCAATCTGATTGATTTTTGATCGTTTTAATTCTTCTAGATGAGACCTGAGAAAATAAGGATTCAAAAAAAACGGTTTTTTACAGAGAGTTTCTTCTTTTATCTTCATTTCTTCAATTCGTTTTTTTTCTGCCTGAAGTTCCAAAATTTTCTGCTGAATTCTTTTTCTTTCTTCCTCATCTTCTATACCTTCTAGTGTGGCTTCCTGATCGGCAATTATTTTTTCTAGTGATTCTATCGCAGAAGTTTCATCTTCTGGGAAAATAACTACCTGATCATCATTCAACTCTGAACTAGAATGAAAACCCTCCCCTCCGGTATCCTCCTCCAGCTCTTCTACCAAACGATCAACATCATTTTCTGGATGATTAGGTGGAATTGGTTCTCCCGCTCCCACTACTTGGATCAAGACAGTCCTCTCGACCATTAACTGTCCATCAGAGACCTGTACTTTTACTGGATATTCTCCCGGAGCTATATATTTATAAGCAACGTTTTGGATAGAAGCTCGACTTCCATCACCGAAATCCCACGCGTAAGTCAAAAGATCTCCATCTGGATCAGTCCCCTCCGCATAAAAAGCAAACTGTGTATCCGTGTCTCCACTCGTTCCCGGCAGAACCCCACGGATCAAAACTTCAGGAGGACGGTTTTCTACCAGAATTCCCGCATCCTGATAAATTCCTCCAGTAATATTTATCTGACGGATAGCTTCTACGGGAGTGTTATCGACAAAACGAGCACTGATTCCATCTTCGACTTGGACTTTAATAATATGTTTTCCAGGAGATTTAAACTGATGAGAGACTGTAGAAGAGTTAGTCCCGATCGGCTCATCATTATCTACCAACCAACGATAGTTTAGAGCATCTCCGTTAACATCACGAAAATTCGCATGAAAAAAGATGATATCAGTCGTTGTCCCCATGGTATTTCCCATAATGGAACCGGTTGGTTTTCGATTATTAGCCGTACTTCGAACAAAGATCGAATCATCCGAAATTTTAGAAGTTTTTTTACCATACTCATCGATGGCCTCTACTTTTATATAATAATTATGCTTCCCTGGAAATTGCCAGAGATCAAAAACAGCCCGAGCCATTCCTCCTTTTTTGACCTGATCCTTATCAACAACCTGAGAAAGAATTACTTTTCCGTTTTCAATCACATAAAATCGATATTGTTTTACTTCTACGTCTGGATCATTGGTCGTAGCGCGAGCATCTACGATGACTAGTGGATTATCTTCTGTGATTTCCTCTTTACTGATTTTGATACTTCGAATAACAGGATCCCCTGGTTTTCCAACTGTAATTTTTTTAGTAATTGTCCCCGTTCTTTTTCCTTTTTTTACGTTGAGCGTTACAGGGTAAGTCCCTGGCTTGGGAAAAGTAAATTTCACTCTTTTCCCTCTTCGTTTCACATCTCCCGGGAACACCCAGTTATAAGTCGCTCCTTCTACACTTTTCCCTTTAAAAATAATAGCTCTTTCTGCCCGAATTGCGGCTTCCACTGAACCCGTCTCCAGAAGGAGAAAATTAAGAGAAGGCAACAAAGGTTAATTATTTTTTTCATTTTAATATTCTGTTTCAAAATCTACTGGAATTCCTTCTTTTGGAAGGATGTTTATTTTGTGTGTTTTTGAATGTTTTACTCCAAAATTTGTATGAATTGTTAGTTTAATTTCTTTCATCCCTGGACTCGCAAAAGTAACATTTATTTTTGGATCATTATCACAGCCATTAGCGTCCGCACAATTCCACTCGTATTTTACAATAGATCCCAATGCAGAACGAGACCTCGTACCATCTAATTTTATAGAATCTCCTACGTCAGCAATACTTGGAGCATTGATCGATGGTTTCATCCCTCCAATAAATATTTTTCGCTGGAAAGTTTTTGTACCACGAGGGGTCTGCGCAATAGCCTTAATCGTCTTTGGCCCTTCAGTAATAAAAATATGTTTGACCGTCGCTCCCTGATTTTCCATGGTATTTAATTTTTCTATAACTCCATCCCCAAAATTAAAGGCCACATCTCCTTGTTGAGAAAGCCCAAATTCCACTCCTTTCACCGCATAATCAGGGGAAATCCAAGTTCCCGCCCCAAAATCTTTGATATCTGTTCCCTCCGTTCCCAAAATTTTTATCGGATTAGAAGTAAATAAAGCACTTAATTTTTCTTTTTGATCTGGGGTGAGACGATCTGCTACATCATTCCCTCCACCACCAGCTCCAGGACCACCAGGACCAGGCATACCACCGGTAGCACCTCCCCCTCCAGGACCGCCAACGCCGCCTCCCGGGCCTCCACCAACTCCAGGTGCCCCGATCCCTCCACCAGGACCTCCACCGAAGCCTCCTCCCGGACCTCCGCCAAAACCACCTCCCCCTCCACCAGCAGAAATACTGCCCCGATCATCTCCACCACTTCCTGCATTTTCGACGATGGTGTTTACATAAGCAAAAGATCCAAGGACTGCCAAAATACCAATCGTAGAATACTGAAATATTTTTTTTGCTTTTTCAGATTGTCCATCATCCCCAGCGGCTGTCACGTAGAGACCTCCCCCATAGATCGCTGAAGCAGTTCCGGCCAATCCAAGGAAAGATAAAAGAAAATTTAAAACATTGAGTGTATATCTCCGGGCCGATTCATTTTTTCCGACTTCGTTAAAGTCTCCTCGATAAGAAAGCACTTCAAATCGTCCATCAGGACCCCGTCCTGCCCCTCGGATAGTATTAAAAATTTCATCAAATTGACTATTGAGGCTGTCTTCCACGGCTCCTTCAAACCGATCTTCTAGATTAAAATCAGCCGCATTTGCCATTGGTAGATAGATCTGACAAGAAATCAAAAAAGAAATGAAGAAAAGTCCGATACTGTTAATAATTTCTTTTGCCATTTATATTAAATATTAAAAATCTATTCATTTTATCAGAAAAATAGCAGATTTGCAAACAAAAAAAACTTGTAATTGTCCCAAACTTGTAGCATGCAGTTTACAAAAGGTTTAACCACAAACTGCATCTGCAAAAAATATCAGCTTAAAAAGTTCGATATTCGCAGAAACGAGATTTTTATGGGGTTTGCTTTTTGCTCATCCCGCGGCCGCGGGGCGCAAAAAGCACCCAAAAAAATCTCGGGAAGTCAATGTTTATGTACATGTTACACCATTTGGACAATTACAAAAACTTTTTTATGGTGCCAGCACAGTACTATCTGGTTAAAAAAATCAAAAAAGGCACAATTGGGAGAAGCTCGATCAGACAGTAGTTTTTGAAATTTTTTTGTAGGCAGATTAAAAAGCTCCACAATGTGAACATACTCTAAAAGTGCCTGAGAAAAGACTTTCATGAACAGGAAAGCACTTTGACTGAGCTTTGTTTTGGCCTTCACGCAGGCCACAATCAGAAAATAAATGAGCGCAATCCATATCTGAGAAGCGATAGCGTTGCAACTTGTGTCAAAGAAGTTTTTTATGCGTAAATGCTGCTTAATCCAATCAAAGAATAACTCGACTTTTTCTAATCTTTTTTACTTGGTTCAAATAAGAACTCTCATTTAATCTGGGAAATCGAGGACAACCAAGACAAACCACTGGTATTTTTGTAATTTGTCCGCCTTCGGCCTTCAGCTTCTCGCTCCATTAAACGCATCACGGTTCCAATATGGTGGGAGAAACATCTCTTATGTCCTTCCATATCTTCAACCACAATCTTCTGATATATGTTCTATCAAGCTCTGTTTCATTGTTTCTACCTCTTATTTTTTCATCCCCGCAAACCCCTTGATCGCATCCAGTACCTCCGTCGGGATCATCCACACGGTCGTATTGGACTGATCAGAGCTGAGATCATTGATGCTCTGAAGCGTTCGTAGATGGAGCGCCCCAGGGGTCCCCGTCAGTTTGGCAGCGGCAGCGGCGAGATTGTCCGCGGCGATTTTGTCTCCTTCGGCTTTGATGATCACGGCTCGCTTTTCTCGTTCGGCTTCGGCTTCTTTTGAGATCGTTCTTTTTAGCCCTTCTGGGATGATGATGTCTTTGAGCTCTACCGCTTCGATATCGATCCCCCACGGATCAGTCGTGATATCCACAGAATTTTTGATTCGTTCAGCCACTTTCACTCGGTTCTGAAGCAATTGATCGAGCGTTTCTTCTCCGACGGCATTTCGCATCGTGGTCTGAGCTACCTGAGACGTCGCCCAAAAAAAGTTCTCTACCTCGAGAACGGCCTTGTCCGCATTGACAATACGATAATACACCACGGCATTGATCCGAACCGGGATATTATCTTTTGTAATCGCTTCTTGGTCTGGTACATCAACGGCCTTGGTCCGAATGTCGATCTTCGTCATGGACTGAAAAATCGGGATAACCAGTCGCCACCCTGGCTGTTTTATTCCTGTGAATTTTCCAAGGGTAAAAGTAACCCCACGCTGGTACTGATTGACCTGTCGGATACTGATGAGAAGCACAAAACCAACGAGAACGATGAGGGGGATAAGGAATTCCATTTTTAGTTAATTAAAAATTACAAGTTAAGAATTACGAATTGAAGGAGAAAAATCAATTCATAATTTTGATTTTTGCTTTTTGATTTTTGAACTTGAGAATATTTTTCTACGAGAAAAAGATTCTCACCACATCATTCCACGTGACGGCCAAAATCAAGCCCATCAAGATCATGAACCCCCCGTAATGTAGGGCGTTTTCCCATTTTTGATCTGGTTGCTTCCTCGTTGCCAATTCAAAGATCTGGAAAACCAATCGTCCTCCATCCAACGCCGGAAAAGGTAAAAGGTTGAAAACTCCGAGGGAAATTGAGAGTAAAGCCGCAAGCTTTAGCAGCGCCATTACTCCCAGAGGCATAATCTTGTGTGTCACTTCAGCAATCCCCACCGGCCCAGCTAATCCATCGGGAAGACGTCCATGCTCGATGATTTCAATTGGGATTTCTCCAACTTTTTGGAGCACGGCATACGAGATCCGACCGGTCTCTTTGATCGCAAAAGGGAAGGCTTGGTGTACTGGTAGTTGAATCTGTTGAATATCGAGAATTTCTCTTTTTCCCTCTTCGTTTTCTTCGCCGAGCGTGATAATCCCGGCAGCTTCGGCTTTCTCGACATCCGCTTTTGAGATCAGGATCGGATTAGTTCCGACAGAAAAAAGTAAGGTCAAAACCAAAATCGCTGCGGCAAAGTTCATCCCCACCCCAGCTAAGGTGATCGTCATCCGTTTCCAGAGTTTGGCTTTTTCGAAGCTTCGCGGATCATCTGATTTTTCTTCTTCTCCGAGCATCCGGACAAACCCTCCGAAAGGCACCGCTCGTAGATTGTATTCTGTTTCTCCGACCTTTTTTCCCCAGACTTTGGCCCCCATCCCGAGCGCAAACTCGAGCACTTTGACCCCAGATTTCCGTGCCGCATAGAAGTGTCCAAATTCGTGTACGAGGATCAAGCTCGAAAAGATAACTAAAAATGCCAAA
The DNA here is from genome assembly GCA_964344165.1 of uncultured Candidatus Peribacteria bacterium. Lineage (GTDB taxonomy): Bacteria > Patescibacteriota > Gracilibacteria > UBA4473 > UBA4473 > CAYFMH01. Next base: position 31,211 of record CAYFMH010000005.1, read on the forward strand.
AGAGAGAGGATAATCATAAAAAAATGTAGATAAAAAGTACGTTGCGTAATTTACTGGCGAAAGAAAAGGGAGTCAATAAATAAATTAGCTTCTCAATTTTCAATAATCAATCTTCAATTAGGAATTATGGAATTTTATTAATTTTATTTTTTATTAAAAAATAAATTGACTTTTTTGTAAAAATAAATAATTTAAATTAAAATATTTATTAATCATTTTTAAAAATGAGATTATCTTTTCGAAAATATGGTCTTGATGGAGAAGAAAATTGGGCCCTCTATGATAGATCAACAAACATCATAAGATCTCCTTTTTTCCCAGATATTAACAAAGCCGTCGAATTTGCTTTAGAAAATTTTGAAGATGACTTTGATGGAGGAATTACTCCAAGAGAAGCAAAAGAACAGTTTCAAAAACTATGGGAGGGGCGAATCCCTGAAATATCAAGTGCAGAATGTTCTCAAATCCCTGAAATCATCCATAAAATGAAACAAGGAATTCCTGTTTCTCCAGAAGAAGCAGTTGCTTTAGAGAATGTTACGGGTTTTTTAAATTGGATTTTTGGAGAAAAAATCAAAAGAGTAGAGTTTGAAAAATTGGAACAATGGATACAAGAATTAGGACTCAATTACGATCATTTCAAAGAAAAACATCACCCTCGGAGTGCACAAATGTATTTTTTATGGGATTCAAACGAGCGAGTTCTTTCAAATGTTGCCTATAATGCAGAAAATCCAGACAGAGAAAATCAACTAGATACCTCTGCCACAAAGGGAGATATTATCTTAATAGCTCGAATCTTAGAGTCCGAGTTGAGTCAATTTGCGATAAAAATCAACTGCACACGAAGTCGAATAGAAAGTATTCTTTGTGAAGCTTTCCCCAAAAAAAGAAAAGCTAGCTAATCTTTTGGCTCGGATTCATCGTTTTTTGCCGAACCAGAATCCCTTCCGGCACTTCTTTTTTACATCTCAAACTTGCGATCTTGTTATTATCTCCGCCGTGGAGCGACTCGACAGAATTTTCTCCGAATCGCATTTCCTCCGCTACAATCTGAAAATCATCCTCCATCTGTGGAAAAATAAATTCTAATTCATTCCCTGCATCAATCCTATTTTTTACCTCAATTTCAATCCGTCCGTTGTTCCAACCTTTTACTACACCACAGAACTCCTTCGTACTTGTAGATTTGTTTCCTTCGTACTGGATATCTCCTTTTGCCGGTCGTCCCTGCGCAAATCCTGGAAAAAATCCTCGATTGGCCGTCGCATGAATCTCCTCCCAGAGTTTGGGATCAAAATCTTTGCTAGCCGCTAAATCATCCAGGGCTCGACGATAGGCCCGTGCCACCGTGGCCAAATAATAAATCGTTTTATTCCGTCCTTCGACTTTGAGCGAACAAATCCCCGCTTCTTGGATTTCTCGCAGATGCTCAATCATACACATATCTCGTGAGCTCATGATATGCACTCCATGGAAATCCTCCTCGACAGGGATCAATTCTCCCTTTCGCTTTTCTTCCTCGATCAAATTTCTTCTCTCAAAATCCCGAAGGGATTTTTCGCTCACTTTTTCGTCTTCTCTCCCTTTGGAAAAGGGAAATACCCGGAGAGCAGAGGGATTTGTGGCACCAACATCGGAATAAGCATCATAATGCCCTCTCACATCCACCACACGCCCCTCCTCATCTCGTACTTGGTAATTCCACCGACAGCTGTGATTGCAAGCGCCACAGTTGGCGTCTCGACCAGAATTAAAGACAGACAAAAGACATCGTCCCGAGTACGCCATACAAACGGCTCCATGGACAAAATATTCAAGTTCTAGCTCTGGCAACTGAGCGTGAATTTCGGCTACCTCTCGCAACGCCATCTCTCGGGCAATAATTACTCGTTCCACGCCCATCGACTGCCACATTTTCATGGCGGGAACATTCATCGTTGAGGTTTGAACGGATAAATGTTTGGGGATGCTCGGCGCATGCTCATTGGCGAGCGCCAAAACTCCCAGATCAGCAAAAATTATACCGTCCGGCTTCACTTTCTCGAGAAATTCTAGGTGCTTTTCAAATAACTTCACCATGTACTGGTGTGGGAAAGCATTGGCGGTTACATACACTTTTTTTCCATTTTTGTGCGCGTATTCCACAATTTCTTCGATATTTTCTTCGGTAAAAACATTTTCTCGGGTCCGCAGAGAAAACATCGGCACTCCACAATAAATCGCATCTGCTCCATATCGAAATGCCACATAGGCTTTCTCGATATCTCCGGCGGGCATCAGAAGTTCTGGGAGGTCTTTTTTTAAGGTCATAAAAAAAATAAGTGTTCCTTATGTAGCAGATTTAAAGAATTTTGGAAATATTTCAGTGTATTGAAATTTCGGATACAGCTCTAACTAATCTTTTTACTACTTCTTCTACTCCGTGAATGGGAGAAATTTCAAAACATCCTTCATCTTTTACTTCTCGAAAAACTTCCATTGCCAACATTTGAAATTTTGGATCAATACTTTCTCCTTTTACAATCCGACAACGCAAAAAATAAGGGGGTTTAAAACCAGGTTGGACTTCAAAAACCATTTCTTTGTGCCCCACCATCATCTCTTGAGTTCCATCTTTTGGGAGACTCTGCGGATCACGAAACATAAAACCTAAAGTAAAATTTTTTGCTTTTTTCCCTCTTCCTTTCCCGGTCATCAGAATCCCATTTTCTCGAGCATTTGACTTTGCAAGAGTCGCTTTTATAGCATCTTTTATGATCTTATTTACTTCATTTCTTCTTTCTGGATCAAAAACAAAATTCTCCATCTCAAGAACAAATAGAAAAAGTTGGTCCACCAAAAGCCGCTAATTTTACTTCATGCAATAAAACTCTGGTCTCCAGGGCAATCTCAAGAGCTTTTCTGTTTATCTGCCAGGGGCGGTCTTCCCATATGTGGACTTCTCGAGGCATTTTCACCCCAAGTGAAATTCTGTTTTTGAAGTAGTCAATCAAAGCTTTTGTCTTCATCATTCCCTCTGGAACAAATAAATTATCAGAACGAGCCAAACCAGTTCGTTCTACTTTTTCTCTTTGAATAGCCTCTATTCCAGCTGTTAAAATCAATGGATGAGGACCAACTTCTCCAAAAACATGTCGATCTAAAATTTGTGGCTCAAATAAACCTAAAAACCTCAGCATTCCTTCTGTGCCTTGCTGCTGCAAAACAGGAAAAAAACTATTGCCGCGGTGCACCTGAAGATGTGTAAAGTCTGGATGATTATACATCCTTTCGTACCCGTCGGCAGCCGTTCCATCAAAATCCACCACATGAAATGGTTCTCCTTGCTCAAGCATTTTTATTTTTGTTTTTTTGTGCCCACATTTAATCAGAAATTTTCGTCTAAAACAAGCCTAAAAAACATGAATCAAAAATTCATAATTCTTAATTCTACATTCATAATTCTCTCAAAACTAAATTTTATCCACTCTATCTCATCACTCCCACCATCTCTCGCAGTTTCTTCTCTGGATTTGACGATTTGATCACCGCAGAAGCGACCAGAAATCCTTTTGCTCCTAATTTCAGAGAAACTTCAATATCTTTGGCGGAGCACACGCCTGCCCCAACGAGCACGGGAATCCCTCGAGCCATTTTTACTGATTCGGCAATAGAAGTGGGCTGTTCAGTCGCAACGGAAATTTTTCCGGGTGCCCCAATCAACTCTGGCGGCTCAAAAGCCAAAAAATCAGGATCTAGTTCTGAGAGTTTTTCAACCTCCTCTGGATTTTCTGCACACACCACTCGGACAAGACTAGACTTCTGTGCACAAGCTACAGAAGCGCTAAGATTATCTTCTTCCAGCCTTTTTTCAGAATGATTGAGAAGCGTTCCGACGGCTCCAGAGTTTTTTACTCCTTGGGGGAGAATTCCACCGGTGAAATTACCATAATCAATCGGGTCTATGTGTTGAGCTAGGACCGGAATAGAAACCGCCTGACTCACTCGATAGATATCAGGAGCTGCTACGGCTACCGCAATATTTACCCCCAGTTCTTTGGCAACTTCTTCGTGGACCTTCGCCATATGTATGGCTTTGGCTCCAGTGGCCGCTTCGTAGTTTTTGAAATTGGTAATAAAAATAGGGGTAGAAAACATAAAATAGTTCTTAGTTTTTAGATCTTAGTTATTAGTTGGATGTGAGCAAAAAAATAGGGGAAAGCTAGATCTCTGTCAAAAAAATAAAATACTGAGAAAACTCCAATAAAAATAAATTGAAATTGTGGTTTGGTTCCTCAGGCGGCTTCTTTTATCCATTGCTCTCCTTGTATCTCTTGCATTTCACTCTCGTGTACGGCTCGCAAGACTTCCTGTATTATTCCAGGAATAGACCCAGAGTGGTCTGAAGGATTATCTGGTGTACGATCTCTTTGGGCCTCACTGTTATTTTTGAAATAATCTAGTTGAAGAGGCACATAAGTGTCAACCTGGCCAATTCTATGGCTATCGAGCTGAATGGGAAGACCGATGATAGGAACTGACCCAAACTGATTTTCTATGGATGTTCCGTGAGTGAAATGAATCGTATTGGCGCCCACCGAACAGGCTCGCTTAAACGCATCGCCCCCGACATCTAAATATTCTACACCAGGACAAAGAGAATGAATCTCTTTTGGATAATCCCCTGGCGCGCGCGAAACAATAGCCACCTCGTTGTAAAGAGAAGATCGACCTTCTGAGATGTATTTCTGAACGGCCCATGTAGCTACTAAAAACTCAAAAGGGTCCATCTGTTGCTGTTGACCACCCAAAATTTGCGATCCTCTATAATACAAAACTAATCGTCTTTTTTGTTTGTCGGGTATTTCCGTGTCATTGCCATTTTGAACTAACCAGTCCTGCTGGTGCTCGTTGACTAGAGCAATATTTTGACTTCTCTGTTCGCCCCCTTGCACTTCATATTGATCTAAGATATTTCTTCCAAATTGGTTACACAGACCTTCTAATATTTCTACTGGAGGGGCTTCATAAGGAACATCATTGTTAGCAGCTTCTATTTCTCTGTAAATCGGAACAAAATTCTCATAAGCTCCTAATCCCATCAATAAATCTACAATTTCTGACCGAGGACAGATACCTAGTTCTTGAATAATCTGCTTGGCCCACTCTTTCGACCCTCTCTGCAAATAGAGGCTTATTTTTTCAGATAATTCTGTTTCTCGAACCCTCAGTTCGTCTCGGATTTCAGATACGAGTCCAAAAACCAAGCTGAGATTCAATGCTTGCTCCCATTTTTCAGATTTTAAATGTTGCTCAATACGCTCTTTTGCAGCATGCTGGACAAAAGGAGCATCTTTGGGAACCTCTAGGTTCTCAATAGACTCTGGAACGTATTTCGTCCAAAAGTGTTCACTCCTGCTTGCCTCATTCAAGCACCATTCCACAAAACAACTTTTATAGGCCTCATCGGACAGGTCAAGACCAAGTTTTTGTCCGATATTTACCACATAACTATACTCTCGACTATCCTGACAATCAGCCATCCATTCATGGGCTAGAACGTCAATGTCCGTGTCTGAAATATCCAATCCATACCTCCAGGCTATATCTACAGCCTTCCCCCTTTTTCCCGCCTCTCGCTGGGTTTGGATGTACTGCTTGATTCTTATTTTCAGGCTTTCACTGGTATTGTATACCCCATACGTCTTTCCTACTTCTATAAGTTTATCAACATTACCTCTCTCCAAAAGTGTTTCTACCCAGCCTTCTAGCACCCTTTGCATTAATTCCCTATCCCTATTCAGACCAAAAATTCTCCCTACTCTCAAGGCTTCTTCATGATTTCCCTCCCTTTCGAACTGCTCAACTTTATGTTCTAGGACCACTCTAAAAAATTCATGACGAGCATTGAGCCCATACTTCATCCCAAGGGCAAAGGCACGGTCTAGTGAACGGGCCGTTATGAGCTCTTGAACTAAAGCAAATACAGCGTTCCGAAAGGAAAGGTGACGAAGTCTTAGTTCGTGCTGTTCTCCCACCGCTACGGCTTTCTCTAAGTCCCCAGAAATTCTATGATGATCCACTAAAGCTTCAATAGCTTTTAGGTAAGTTGGGACGGTTTTATCCAATCCTGTCTTTTCTCCTAGGTCTAAGGCCTGACCTATTTTTTCTTCTTTCAATAAATCATCAATCGTGCTGCAGATAAAGCCAAATCTTTGACCATCAGATTTAATATCTAATTCTGCTTTTGATAGAAGATTGTAGACAGTATTTTGATAGCTTGTGCTGATGGCGGTATCCCTCTTTCTATCTCGGCCATATCCTTCTCTATGGTTAGAACCTCTTAAAGGGGCATACATTCCCATTTCATATCTCATTTCTGCTGTTAGGTCTTGCTGCAGGTCTATACCGAATTCAAAAATTAAGAATGGGAGCTGCCCTAATCTCAATTTCATGGTTTCGGTCAAAACAAAAAATTGCTTATCTATGTCATCATCTGGTCCATATTCTAAACGCCCGCAGTATGGCTGATTATCCTGGAATACTTTCTCAATAACAGCCAAGACCATAGGCTTAAGCATTTCATCTTTGGGAGACATGTCGATCTCTTTACAATAGCGCAGAGCGGCTTCTGGACTACCACTCGACAGGAGTATGTAGACCATAGTAACAGCCTGCTCTTTTTCGATTTCGCATGTTGGAGTTTTTTCCATTGTTTATGAATGTAAACAGCTTGATTTGACTTATAGTTGTTTTATATTTTTTGTCAAATTTTTTTATTGATTTTTTGTAAACTCAAAAAATGTTTGACGAGTTCCTTTTTTCTCATACAATCGTTTGGCTCTTTTGGAAACACGAGTAGTGACATCTTTTTCGCGGAGAAAAAGATAAAAAACAGAATTTTATCTAAAAGCTAGAATTCGAGGACAGATAAAATTCTGAGAGGAGGGATTTGGGAATACTGGAGGGAATTTCGTTAGATATTCCTGGAAGTATGGATGCAATCCCAACGAGGGATCGTAGCTCAGTTGGTTTAGAGCGCCGCCCTGTCACGGCGGAGGTCGCGGGTTCGAGTCCCGTCGGTCCCGCCATCCTACTCCCGAATGCTCGGGATTCGGATGGCAAGCCAGAAAAGATCTTAATTGCTTGATTGAGATTTTTTTAATGTTTTTATTTTTCCATCATCTCAAAAATAATCTGTGTAATCAGTGCAATCTGTGATCTAATCAGCGTTTCTGCGTTTTAATGAAACACCACCGTTCTCCCCTCCCACTCAATAATCTTGTGCTCAGAGAACTTCTGAACCGCTTGGGCAAAGACTTGTTTTTCGATATTCGCTCCGGTTTTTTTTAACTCTTCTACCGAGTATTCATGATCCACGGGCATGACGTTTTGATTAATAATCGGTCCTTCGTCCAGATCTTTGGTTACAAAATGAGCGGTTGCTCCGATCAATTTCACTCCCCGATCATAAGCTTCTCCATAAGGATTCCCACCAGCAAAAGAAGGAAGAAAAGAATGGTGAATGTTGATGATCGGAGCTGGAGCTTGTTTCAAAAAATGTTCTGAAAGCACCTTCATGTATCGAGCCAGCACAATTAAATCTACATTAAAAGCCTTCACAAGCTGGAGCTGTTTGGCTTCATAAGATTTATTGTCATTCGGTGTAGCAATATAATAAAAAGGCACATCTAATCGCTCAGCAATTCCTTCAATAGTCCGATGATTGCTGATCACACACTGAATATCAATATGCATGTTTCCGCTGAGCTGCCGAGCCAAAATCTCCAAAGGGCAAGGTAAAGTTTTGGAACAAAAAATGGCAATTTTTATTCTTTCCTGTGGTTCATGAAATTTATATTCCATCTCCAGCTCTTCTCCGAGCAATTTAAATTTTCGTTCCCAAGAAGTAATTGGTTGAGAAGGATTCATTTCTTCTCCCTCAATACGGATAAAAAATCTTTTTCGCTCTGTATGTTGCTCAAGTTGAAGGATGTTGAGGTTTTCTTCTGCAAAGAAATTAGTAACCTGAGCAATTAAACCAACTTTATCCGGACAATGAGCGAGAAAAATCATTTTAATTTTTATAAGACAATGACTGATTTATACTTACTTTTTGGGAAAATTCAAAAAATCTTTTCTCAAAAAAACTTTTTCTTATACTACCTGTCAATGGAACATGAAAAAATCATCATTCTCGACTTCGGAGGTCAGTACGCCCATCTGATTGCCAGCCGAATTCGACGAGAGAATGTCTTGGCTGAGATTTACAATCCAGATGAAGTCTCTATCAAGTTTCTGGAAGATGAAAAAATAAAAGGGATTATCCTTTCTGGAGGCCCGCAGAGTGTCTTCGATGCAGACAGTCCGAGATGCGAAAAAGAGATTTTTGAGCTGGGAAAACCGGTTCTTGGCATCTGCTACGGGCATCAATTTCTCAATCATGAGCTGGGAGGCGAGGTGATCCCTGGAACGATCAAAGAATACGGACCAGCGGAATTAATATTTGATCCTAATTGTCCTTTATTCCAACAAATCCCAAATAACAATACTCAAATAACAAACATAAAAGAAGAAGCAAGAAGTAAGAAGCAAGAAGTAAGTGAAAAAAATACCTACAACCTACAACCTACAACCTACTCCTCAAAACCAAATTCGCATTCGACCATTGTATGGATGAGTCATGGAGATGAAGTCGCCAAATGCGGATCCGGATTTAAAACCTGCGGTCACACAGATAACTGTGAAAACGCCGCCGTCTGGAATCAAGACAAAAAAATCTTTGGAATTCAATTCCACCCAGAAGTCACCCACTCTGAATATGGAAATCAGATCCTCAAAAATTTCTTAAAAATTTGTGAGGTATCATACGATTGGTCGATTGCAAAATTCCTCGAAGAAGAAAAAGAAAAAATCAGACAAAAAGTGGGGGACAAAAATGTGATTTTGTTCGTTTCTGGAGGTGTGGACTCTACTGTTGCTTTTGCGTTGTTGTCGAAAGTTTTGGGGCCGGAACGGGTGAAAGGACTCTTTGTAAACACGGGACTCCTCCGTGAAGGCGAAGTGGAATTTGTGAAAGAATCTCTTGAAAATATTGGGACCCATCTCACGGTTCTCGAAGCAGAAAAAGAATTTCTAAAAAATTTGGAAGGAGTCTATGACCCAGAAAAAAAGCGAGAAATTATTGGAAACACGTTTCTCGAGGTGCAACATAAATTTTTCACCAAAAATGATCTGCACGATGACTGGATCCTCGCCCAGGGAACCATCTACCCAGACACGATCGAAACCGGAGGGACCAAAAATGCCGCCAAAATAAAAACGCATCACAACCGCGTGCCAGAGATCCAAAAACTCATCGATGAAGGCAAGGTGATCGAGCCACTGGCCGAACTCTACAAAGATGAAGTGAGAAATCTGGGAGAACTGCTCGGGCTTCCTCATCATCTCGTCTGGCGGCATCCTTTCCCGGGTCCGGGACTGGGAGTAAGGATTTTATGTTCTTCAGAACAAAGAACAGAGAACAGAGAACAATTAACAATTTCGGAAGATACGATTAAATTGCCGATCAAATCAGTGGGGGTGCAGGGAGATTCTCGGACGTACCGGCATCCAGAGATTTTGAAACGAAATAACATCACGGATATCCCGACACTCGAAACCCGAGCCACAATGGATATCAATATTAACCCAGAAGTAAATCGGACGTTGGTACAAATTGAGGAGAAAGAGTTTCAAACCGTAAAAGTAGAAAAATCATACATCACCCCAGAACGAGTCAAAAGACTTCAGCGAGCTGATCACATCGTGACAAAAACGCTCGAAGAAATGGATCTCTATCAAAAAATTTGGCAGTTTCCAACGGTGTTGGTTCCTATTTCTTTTGATGACCAAGGAAAAGAATCCATCATTCTGAGACCGATTGATTCGATTGATGCCATGAGTGCGAGTGTGGGGAAACTTCCGTGGGATTTCTTCGAAAAAGTAAGTGCAGAAATTCTGAAGGATCCGAACATTTCCG
>CAYFMH010000006.1:0-39610 GCA_964344165.1 uncultured Candidatus Peribacteria bacterium
GGTTAAGAATTATGTCCTCATTCTATATATCTATGATTTATTTAGCAATCCCAAAGTTGGAAGGTATCTGGATATCGTTTGGGGAGAGAGTTGTTTGGGATTTCTGATCCTGGATCAGATCATTCTGAAGAACTAGCAAAAAGACTTTGGCCAGAAGAAGCAGCGCGACTTCTTTCTCTGAAGCCATTAGATACTCGGAACCATGATCATCTTCGTTTACTTATTGGAGACCCTGAAAAATTAATTTTATATGGCAGGGGAATGAGTCTAACAAAGGCTAAATTTTATCATAAAGAACTTAATTGGTATATGACAGGAAGAACTCTTAGCTTTATTTTTTTTGGAACTAAGCCTCGGCCTAATCATTCAGAGGAGATAGCAAAAAAACTTTGGCCAAAAGAAGCAGAAGAATTACTTTCTAAAGGAAAAATAGACTTAAAAAATGATGATCATCTTCGCTTGCTTATTGGAGACATGGATTATCTTTTTTATCGAACAGGAAAGGTTAAACCTTTATTAATGATTCCATTTTATTGTTCTGAGAGAAATTGGTCTATGAGTGGAGGAATTATAGGGAAAACATTATTTAATGAAGAAAATCCTACAGAAGTTCATACAGAGATGCTAGCTCGACGGCTTTGGCCGGAAGAAGCAGAAAAAAAAATTCCAAAAGAAGAAATAGATCTTAAAAATGATGACCATCTTCGTTTACTTATTGGAGGAGTGGAAAACCTTATTCAGAATGGTCGAGGGATAAGTCTAGTAAAGTGTAGATTTATTTGTGAAGAAAAAGTTTGGAATATTTCTGGAGGACAAATTGGGAGGGCTTTATTTGATACAGAAAATTCAAATTCTTCTCATGCCGAAGCCCTCGCCCGCCGTCTCTGGCCAGAAGAAGCTGTCCGACTTTTGGGAGAAAAATAAAAAAAGCAGTAAAAACCGAAGTTTTACCACTTTTCCATTTTTGCTCTTTGCTATTTGTTCTCCGCTCTTTGATACTAGTACCGAGCTAGGTGTGCAAAGGCTTTATTGGCCTGGGCCATTTTGTGTACTTCTTCTTTTTTACTAAACGCATATCCACTTTCGTTAGCGGCATCAATCAGCTCGAGCGCCAATCGTCGATACATTGGCATTCCTTTTTTCTTTCTGGCTCCTTCGAGAATCCATCGGACAGAGAGCGTCTCTTGTCGTTTTGGAGTGACTTCCATTGGAATTTGATAAACCGCTCCTCCGATTCGTTTTGCTTTTGTTTCCATACTTGGTTTCACATTAGCAAAAGCCAATTCAAATGTTTTGATTGGATTTTTTTGCCCTTTTCGGCTGAGTTCATCAAAGGTGTCTTTGAGAATTCTTTGGGCGAGTGTTTTCTTCCCATTTTTCATAATGCAATTAACCACTTTGGTCTGAAGTGGATCTCGATAAGAAAAAGGATTTTTGTACTTAAATTTTTTCTCGGTTTTCCCGCCGCTTCCATCAGGTTTATCCTCTGTTGAGGAAGTCGCGTCCTCTTTTTTAGAAGATTTAGCGGGTTTCTTTTCTCCCCCTTCGCTCTCCGAGCTACGGCGGACAGGTGCTTTTTTTTCCTTTTTTGGAGTTGCGGATTCCTCCTTTTCCGAATTTTTAGAGGCGGCTTCGGCGGCCGCTGCTTTTGTTTCGTCAGACATTTTTTTAGAAAATTAAAAAGTAAAAATGTGAGCGGAATATAAAGAGAAAAGAGAAAACGTCAATATTATTTTTCTTGCAATTTATACTGAGAAAATAAAGAAAGGGGGAATCAGTATTTTTGATCTATAAAATCCTCCAAAATCTGCCAAAACTGATCCTCAATATCTGTTCCTTTTAGATCTTGAAAGTGCCTACCTGCTACAAAAACTGAAGCAAAAGGGGATTCTGATTTGCCGGGAAGAGAGATGCCGATATCGGCATTTTTGGCTTCTCCGGGGCCATTGACCACGCATCCCATCACGGCAATCTTGAGATTTTCTACTCCCGGATACTTTATCTTCCATTCGGGCAGCGATTTTTGGATTCGTTTATTTATATTGAGCGCCAGATGTTGAAACTGATCCGATGAGGTTCTCCCACAACCAGGACAGCTGGTCACGCGAGGGTGGAAGTTTCTGAGTCCCAAACTCTGCAGGATCATTTTGCCCACTTCTACTTCTCGAGTTCTATTGTGTCCAGGGAGGGGCGTGAGCGAGACACGGATGGTGTGTCCGATGTCTTTATCCAGCAGTACTCCCAGAGCAATACTGCTGCTCACAATCCCCCAGTCTCCCTGACCGGCTTCTGTGAGCCCGAGATGGAGGATATAATCTGATTTTTGAGCCATAGCTTCATACACGCGGATCATGGAACTTACCTCTGACATTTTGGCCGAAAGGATGATTTTATCTTTTGGGAGCCCAATTTTTTCTGCTAATTTGGCCGACTGGAGGACTGATTTGACGGCGGCTTCTTCGAGGAGGCATTCCGCACTTTTGTCCGTATTTTTCGCCATCAGATCGTCCAGTATTTCGCTATCTACGGAGCCTGAATTAACCCCAATCCGGACCGGTTTATCATATTTGATGGCCAGCTCTACCATTTCCTGGAAGTTCTGATCTTTGGCATTACCGGGATTGATTCGGTATTTATCAAGCAATTGGGCACAGTCTGGATTTTTTTTGAGCAGCACATTTCCGTTGAAATGAAAATCACCCACGATCGGCACATCCGATTTTTTTCGGACATTTTCAATGATTTGGGGGACCACCTGAGCGGCTTCATCGTTATTGACGGTGATACGGACAATCTCGGCCCCCGCTTTGTTGAGTTCCAAAATCTGAGCGGTGGTCGCTTCAATATCAGAAGTGTCCGTGTTGGTCATGGATTGGAGCGTAATCGGATGATCGGTTCCGATAGAAATATTCCCAACTTTTACGGTTAGATTTTTCATGAAATTTTAATTTATAGCCCTTTCTTTTTTCAGAATTTTAATTTTTTGGGCATTGCCTCGGTTGTATCCACCAGGAAGTCCATCACTTCTGATCACTCGATGGCAGGGAATAGCCGGATCATAATTTTTGCTGAGGATATTGCCGACGGCTCGATAAGCCCGAGGACTTCCGGCGAGTTCAGCGACTTGGCGGTAGGTCAGGATTTGTCCTTTTGGGATTTTTCGGACTACTTCAAACACTTTTTTGGAAAACATTTTTGGAAAATTAAAAAATCAGTAAACTGGGACCAAGTTTTACCCTTATTTTTTTAAATATTTGCGAGCATATGCAAGAAGAAGAAAAATCGCAACCGAAAAATGTCCCAGAGGAAGTGTTGAACCAATCTCATGAAGCACAGACATCTCTCCAAAAAGAAATCATAGAAGAGTTAACTAAGGCTAAAAGTTCAGAAGAACGAGTGAAATTGTACGGGCAGGTGGTAGATACTTATGGGTTGGATGCTATCGTTAGTTTATTACCCCTCGGAGGAGATGCCGGGTCTTCTTTGATTTCCGGACTTTATCTCCTCTTCGAAGCTAGAAATGCCAATCTCAACAAAACGGATTACCTCAAAATAATAGGACTTCAAACCGCGGATGTTTTTGCGGGAGCCATTCCTCTGGCTGGAGATGCGGCTGATTATCTTTTTCAGGCTAATAAATGGAGTGCTGGGTTTTTTGAAGAAAAAACAGAGGAATTGGCACAAAAAGCTCGGGAAGCGGGAGTATCTGAAGCAGATATCGTAAAAATTACTGAGAAAGCCGAAAAATTACCGAAAATTGTAAAAAAAGTCGTAAAAGGTTTACCGGCCTAAAAAGTTTGCTTAAAATAAAAGTAATTAACTTTTTATTATGGCTCATCCTCTCGCATCAGTATCGGAAACCATTGGAGGCAAGGCAATGGAAATGGTCTCAGCGCCTTTTGGTGGTTCTCTTTTTGAGAGTTTATTTAGTGGGGATACGGCTTCTGAAGCCCTAAAGGTTCGTGAAACGGCCCAAAGTGAGAGGGAGGGGATTTTTGATTCGCTCTGGAATGTTGGTGGAGAAGTAGGGGAGTCTTGGTTAAGTCGAAATTTTCCGGTTGTAAGTCAGATCTTTGATGTAGCTGGATGGGTGATCGGCAACAAAGATGAGGAAGCTTTTGCCTGGCAAAACGAATTTGAGACCTTGTCTGCGCTCACGATGTTTATCCCTGATTTTTTGCTTCGGCACATGACGGACCCCATCGCGAACTCTGATATTTTTATCAAAATCCTGAGGAACTGGCCCCTGGGAGGGGATGATTTTGCGGACCGAATTGAGAGCAAAGGGGATCCGGATGATGTGATTCAGGCTTTTCGGATGATCCATCAGGATCTGACTACCGGTAAAGTCTCGGGAGATGCACTATTTAAGCATGTTATTTCCGCTATTTTATAAACCTTCCAAAAAATGAAAAAACGAGAAATTATTAAAAGCATTCTCTTGCACCTGCAAATGTCTACCATGACTGCAAAAGAAAAATCCATGTGGACGGTTTTATTGCCGACTTTGGGAGATGCAGAACTGAAAAAACTCAACGATTCGCTTAAAAAAGAAGTGGATCAGCTCATGGATCTTTATCTCAAAAAGTTAAAAATAGATGCCTGATATTTTGTCTCTGGCGGGGGCTTTTTATGAGAACTATCCCTCTCCAATCCCTCTCACGGTGGAACGAAAGAATCTTCTAAAAAAAGTAGAACAGGTGATATCAAATGCCGTTTTTTTGAGTGATAAAAAGAAAAAAAATATCATAAAATTAATTCCTTTTTTTGCAGATAAAGTTCTCAAAGAGATGAAAAATACTTTTATCCGTGAGAGTTTTCGTTTTTTAATCCGTAACAAAAAATGACCAACGGTAATCAATCAGCTCCGGCAGAAGTATTAGAATATCTCACTCCAGAAGGGAAAGAAAAACTAGATCAGAGTTTAAAGGCAAATGAAGAAAAAGATCGACAATTTTTGGCCGAATTGGAAGATCTGGCGGAGGTTTTTGCAGAGGAAGATTGATAGATTGATTTGACTTTTTGTGTTTTTTTTGTATTAAAATTGTAAGTAAATTTTAATTATTTTAAAAATGACAGAATTAGCATTGACTAGTGGAAATTACGAAGAGGTTCTTAGTAAATTAGAACTTCCTGAAGCAGAAAGAGGGTTTTTGGTGGCAGCTATCAGAAGAACCCAAACAGAAGAAAAAGCTATTGCTCTGAAATTAGAAGAAGTTACAGCAGTTATCAAAATGGTTACTGACAATAGAATGACTCTTGATGGTAAACCTTTGGAGATTTATGAAGAAGCCCTAAAGCAGGCTGGTTATTACAGCCTTGAAGTGAAAAATGTATTAGAGTCTTAAAAATCTTTCGCTATAAACCTCCACAATTTATCAGTTCCTACTTTGATCCCAATTCTGGGCGTGGCTTCATATTTTGGTTGTAGATTCGTTTCCGTCACAAAAAAATCGCCTGAGGTGCAGAGATCTGTTCCATTTTCTTCTTTTGTAATCCCAAAAGCTCGACAGAGTTTGCCGGGGCCATCGAAGTGATGGGTATTTGTTTTAATTCCACGGATGAGGACGGCGGCCGGAAATCCCTTTGCTTCCGTCACAAAGTTCAGGCAAAAATACATCCCATAAATAAAATACACATACGCATGTCCAGCCGGACCAAACATAATCTGATTTCGAGGTGTCATCCCTCGGGCAGCATGGCAGGCAGGATCATCTTGCCCGATGTAGGCTTCCGTCTCTGTGATGATGCCTGTTTTTGTGCGAAAATGTATTTCTTTTCCCAAAAGATCCACCGCCACCTCTAGAGTTGGCCGAGCATAGAAGTTTCGAGTTAATTTCTTCATCTTTAGCTATTAGCTTTTAGCACTTAGCCTTTAGCTTTATTTTTTAAACAAAATAAACGATTGCTAATCGCTAATGGCTAATAGCTAACTGCTGTTTTTTTATGATCTCCTTTTTGGTTTCAACCAAGGAAAGGCCGCCATCATGGCTGGGGTCGGGAGTGTGTGTCCACACTTTTTGCAATCATATTTGGGAGCATTTTCGGTGACATCGACAACATCGTCGAAGTGAGTTATTCGTGCCTCACATTCTTGGCAGATAACTTGTACTACTGCGTTTTGTTTTGGATCTCGGAGAACTTCTTCAGTCATAGTCTGGTGTTTAGGTGTGCGAACCCTAGCGTAAGTTGCAGAATAAATCAAGTTTTTATTAAAAACACCTCTCCAAAGAGAGGTGTTTTTGGAAGTTTTTAAAGGGATTAAGCAGCGTTAAGATAAGGTTTCAATTTTTCAGGCACTTCAGTCGGTGTTGGAAGCGTTACTGTGACTGGCTCCTCAGTTCCATAATTTAATAAATGTCCAGTAGTAACTCTCTGAGTCTCTCCTGGTTTCCAGTCTGATCTTGGAGCAATCATTTTATCCGCAATGATAAGTCCGGTTGCCGTTCGGACAAAACCCGAGATAACTTCACCTGAAGTTTGTAATGTAGTTCTTCTTTTATCCGTTTTTATTTTTTCTATTTTCTTCAATAAGTTTCTGGCAAATTCACCATGTATATTATTTATCATGTCATCAGTAGGTTGAACACCACCTGCAACTAATCCAAAAAGATCTTCCACTTCGCTAAAGAGTTCTTGAACTTCAGTAAGTTTAGCAAGGGCTTCTTCCATCTTTGTAAAAAGACTTTGTATATTTCTATTTTCAGCTATTTCTCCTTTTAGATATCTTAAATAATCAAAAAGTATAAACAAATTAATACTTTCAAACATTTTACTAGAAGTAGTTGCGGCTCGTGGAAGGGCAAGTGCTAATGTGTTAAATCCTTCTTCTCCTAATTTTCCTATTAGATATTCAAGCAACCGTTTTAGGTCGTGTGTATATCCAGTCATAGCTTCTCGATAAGAAGTAGAAATTATTCGAGTATTTTCATCTATAATTCCTGCATCTCCCAAAATATCTACTACTCGTCTATGAGACTGGGCATAAACTTCTATACCTCCTCGTATCATTTCCTCAGGAATATCATACAAATCTCTTTCAAGTTTTCTGAGCCCTATTAAGTGCTGAAAATTGACTCTGTCTTTTGTTCCATCTTTCCTTTTTGCAAAAACGTCGAATCCACCTGCCTGCATTTGGAGAAGTGCATCAAACGTTTCTCCGTCCAATTTTTCTTTTAGAGTTTGTGCAATTCGTTTAAAATTATCATTAGTCGTTTTAATATCTCTTGGATCTATGTGAGCAGAATCAGTAATCATTTCTGCATTTACACTTCTCACAAAAGCTAATTCGTCTGCATTATCTGGGGTTTCACTGAGGGTGAAATGATGAACGGCTTCTTCGTGGGCATCCATAGCCTCAGCCGTAGCGGCTCCATATCCACCAGCTCTGGTGGCTCCAATAGAAAGAACTGTTTTTATAATGTAAAAAATTAAAAAATAAAAATTTTAACGAAAACTTAAATTTATTTTCTTTTTTGTCAAAATATTTTTTATAAAAGAAAGATTTGCCTTCTTTTTATATTTGTTTATATATATTTCCACAAAATTTTTATAATCATTTATAAACATGGAAAGGTTGCCAAATTTTGTTTCAGAAAAAGAGAAACAACAATATTTAGGTGCGGTTTTTTCTAATTCAAAAGAAGATGCTTCTGTGAGTCCAGTTATTAGTGGAGGGAAGGCAATTCGAGTTTCTAGTCCAGAACAGGCGATAGGGTTGTTAGATGCAGGAATTATTCCTACTCTAGCCGGTTCTCATCCAGGATATGATGCCATTCGTGATGAATTAGATGAGAAGGGAATAGCTGATATTAAAGAGCGTATGGTAATGGTTCACGACGCTAATGAAGAAGCTATTAAAGAAGATATTCGTCGTGTTCGAGAAAGACATCCTTATGCTCCACTTTTTGTAAATGTCATGAGAGCTGTTTCGGATTATAAAAGGATGA
This sequence comes from uncultured Candidatus Peribacteria bacterium, assembly GCA_964344165.1. GTDB lineage: Bacteria > Patescibacteriota > Gracilibacteria > UBA4473 > UBA4473 > CAYFMH01. The sequence continues at coordinate 7,950 of CAYFMH010000006.1, forward strand.
TTCAAACAATTGGTGAGCTATCAGAAGATCCTAGTGGAGAATTTATAGTGGATGGATTTTTTGTTGGTGCCGGACTACCTGAAGATTTGCCAGAAACAATCCAAAAATATCCTCGTATGCGATATATTCCCATACTATCAAATGTTCGTGCAGCAAAAGTTTATAACAAAAGATCGGTAGCAAAAGAAGGTCGAATTCCTCCTCATGGTGTTTATGTTGAACAGCCATGGACTGCAGGGGGACATCTAGGAGAGAGGGAACTTGAAAAAGCTCTAGAAAAGATGGATCCAGTGGAAATTAGAGAGGGGATGGAAGCAATTTTTCCTGATTCAGTCTTTTTTTTGGGAGGTGGTTTGGTTTATAATGAAGACATTGTTCAGGCGGTAAGTGAATATGGTTATAGAGCGGGAGTAATGGGAACTAGAACAGCAGTTTTGAGGGAATCAGGAATCCCAGATCGCATTTTGCGAGATTTTTATTTAAATCCTGATCTAAAAGTGGAGAAAGGGAAAATTAGTCCTACAGATTTTCCATCTAGTGAAATTGGAACTGAGGAATTAAGAGAGCGATTAATACGGCAAAGACTACCTGAGGAAGGAGAAAAAATAAGTGAAGTAAGAAAGGATATAATGAGAAGGTGTGTGAGGTGTATTGGGGATGTTTGTCTATTTATGAAACATAAAAAAGAACTTTGTATTGCAGAAGCTCTTTCTGATCTATTGAGAGGAAAAGTGGATAGTATAATGTTTGCAGGTTCTGAGTTGGATACTATAAAACATGATCCACTTTATCATAATGATAATGGAATTTATGTTCCAAACGCTGTAGAGATGGCAGATTTTTTATTTAATCCTGAAAACAAACGCCCATTAGCTGCCTAATCCTCAATCTCCTCCAAAAACTCCCTGATTCCCCGTACATATTCTTCTTTTGACTCAATCATTCCTCCGTTGTGCGAACCAGATATCTGCAGGAAGGCCTTCGGTGCAGGAGCATGATCGAAGAGCTTCTGCCCCTGGACAAAAGATATCATCTCGTCATCCCCACTGTGGATTACCAGGATCGGAGAAGGGATATTTGGGAGCTTTTTGCCGGCTTCAAATTTAAACCGGAGCAGGTACTTTACCGGGACGTACCAGAAATGAGCCTGGGCGATCTCTGTGGCTGAAAAGAAAGAAGATTCAAAAATCACCGCTTTTACTTCTTTTTCTTGTGCGATCTCAGCCATGATGCTGCCACCAATAGATTTTCCCCAGAGGATGATGTCGCCTGGGGCAATATTTTTCGTTTGCGTCACAAAATCCCAGGCGGCCACTCCATCGGCATAAAGATCGGCTTCTTTTTTGATCTTGCCGCTGCTTTTGCCATAGCCTCGATAGTCAAAAATAAGCGCATTCAGTCCTAATTCTTTTAGAATTCTCAGCTGCTGTGTCCGATGAGAGATGTTGCCCGCATTTCCGTGAAAAAAAAGTACCGTTTGAGCCTTGTTATCCGTTTGCATCCACCAGCCGTGGAGACGTTCTCCATCTTCCGTCTCAAAAAACACCTCTTTGATATTGAGATCGGGTGGGGGAGAGTAGACTTTGGCACTTGGATAAAAAATCAGCTTTTCTTGAAAAATCTCTAGTCCTGCGACAAAGAGAAGATAGCCCAAAAACAATGAAAATAGGATTTTCATCAAGTTTTATTCTGAGGAAATGAAGAAGAAAAAACAAGAATTAAATGCGTCATCCCGAATCGTTTTGGTAAGACAAGGATCATACAACACATAAGGGATCTTCCGATTAATTTTGAGTAAAAATGCAGAAAATCAACCACATAAAAGCTTTCCTTTGTGTTTTCTTCAAATGATAATGATTCCTCATTTGGCTGTTGTACGTTTCAAGATGATCCGTCATTCGGAATGACGATTATTTTATAATTTTTGCAAAAAACACATCCCCGCCACAATCGGTAAAAAACTTCACCTGGTAAGATGAAAAAATTGTCTGAATTGCTTCTTTTTGGATAGGTAAAAACTCCAACCAGAGTTCTGAAAACTGTATTTTTTTGTCCTGAATCTGTAATTTTAATTTTCGGACCAAATCTAAACCATCAGATCCAGCAAAAATGGCTAAATTTGGTTCTTTTTTGACCTCTGAGGACACGTCCATGCCTGAGGGGACATAGGGTAAGTTGGCAACTATAATGTCAAATTGAGAACCATTTTTGAGTGTTTTGAGGAGATCGGATTTTAAGAATTTTATGTGTACATCATTACTTTGAGTATTTTTTTGAGCGATTTTTAGTGCTTTGAGAGAAATATCGATACCACTCATTTCGCAGCCAGGAAATTTATGGGCTAAAAAAATAGCTATTGCCCCACTTCCGGTCCCAATATCCAATATTTTTTGAGGTGTAAAATTCCTTTTTTCCATCACAATTTTTTTACACAAGATTTCGGTTTCATCACGGGGGATAAGGACATTTTTGTCGACGAAAATCTGAAATCCAGCCCATTTTTTGTACCCAATGATTTGAGCGACGGGGATATTATTTTTTCTTTTTTTGATCCACCTTTTGAATTTCCACTGCTGAAAAAAAGAAAGCTTATACTCCTGATGGGATTTTAAAAAAGTTCGATCTTTCTCAATAATTTCTGCCAAAAGTACTTCAGCTTCCAATTTTGGATTATCAAAATTTGAGAGTTGGGATTGTCCCCAAAGAAGTGCTTGGTGGATATTCATCGATGGCACTTTAATTTGAAAAACTTGAAGCGGCAATTTTAATTTGGTGTTCCATCTTCAGGAACCGATGTAGCAGAAGCACTCAAACTTGGGGAGACAGTGGTTCCATCTTGTTCTAAAGAACGCTCAGCCAATTTATTGGTTGAATCAGGTTTAGCAGCTAGGACTTTGTCAGAATAAGTTAATAGCAATTTAGGAATTTCCCCTTCATTCTCTTTGATTTTTTCCAATGTTCCAGTTGGTCCCCAAAAATAAGCCGTCAAAACAATTTTTTTCATAATTTCTTCTGCAAATTGGCGCTGAGGGAGTTCTTTTTTTAGCCGACGTCTCATTTCCTGGGACAAATTAACCACAATTTTTGTTACTCTTAGGATCGCTTCTTCGGGATTAAAAGGATTGATTTGAGAATATCTTTTGTCTTTTCCATCATAAAAATAAGTACCTAATTGACCCAGACCAAAATAATATTTGTTGGAAACCGCATTTGTATCTCCTTTGGATTCGGTCCAGATAATTTTTTCCACTATTTCTCGGAGAGATTCTGTATCCTGAAATGCATGTTCGGCTTCGTTGTGTTCTGATGCCGCATTAGAAATCAGATGTCCATACTGATTTAAAAAGTTTGGATTTTCTGAAAAAGCTAAGGAACCTCTTTCTTCTCTTTCAATATCACTTTTTGACCACATAGCTAGACCTATTCTTTCTGGGTTTAAATTATATTTTTTCCAGTGCGCCCAGAATTCTTTTCCAGTCATGGAGGCGTACATTTCTTTTGTAACTCTTTTTCTAAGTTCAGTGGCCTTTGAATCAAAAGTTTTATCGTCTAAGTTTATTAATTCTGGATTTTGGAGGAGGGTTGCCAACTCTCTTTTTAGTCTAGCTAAATAAGGGGGGGAGAGAATATTGCCTCTATTCCAACCCATATTTCCCTTAGCTACTTCTAGAGTATTCCAAACTATCTCAGTTCTTTTTGATTTGAAATTGCCTTCTGGAGTAAAAATAAGAGCGGGTTTTTTCCCTGAGATAGCTTCTTCAAAGGGGGAAAGGGGTTGAGTTTCAATTTTTGAAGGATTGTAATCAGGATCGGCCAATCGATAAACGGAGGAATTTCTTAGTGATTCCGGGAGTTCAATTAGAGAAGGAGATTGACTTTTTTTTGAAGATGTCATGAGCCAATCTGTTGTAGTGCTGATTCCCAAAAGGATAGTACTAACTGCTGCAACTGTATAGATTTTAGGATGTTTTTTTAGAACAGAGAAGATTTTTTCTTGAAAATACTGAACTGGGAGTTCAGCTTTAATTTTTTCGGTTGCTTGAGGAATTGAATCCAGAATTCTCATGGCTTTTTGCTGATATTTAAATTTCTTTATTTATCCAGACTTTTTTTATTATATTTTTGCGATTTTGTCAACTAAAAATGATGACTTTTTAAAAAATACTTCGTTACAATTTACAAAATTTAAGTTTAAAAAGCAGTGGAAAAAGCAGAATTAAACAAAAAATACCTCAAAAAAGCTCGATTTTGGGCTTGGATTTTGGGGTATTTACCGGGGGTTCGTTCTGTTTTTTTGTCTGGATCTGTGGCACAGGGAAGAGTGAGCGAGGGGTCTGATATTGATCTTTTTTTTATTACTCACCATGGACAGATCTGGACGGGGCGATTTTTTGTCTTTTTTGTACTCAAACTCTGCCGTCAAATCGCTACCGATGCACATCATGCCGGGCAGATTTGCCCCAACCACTTCATCACGGATAAAAACCTTAAGATTGAAGAAAAAGATGCGTACGCGGCCCATTTGTTTGCTCATAACCTTCCACTACATGATCCAGCTGATCTGTGGGCGGTTTTTGTGAAGGCTAATAAAAACTGGATCAAAAATTTCGGGGAGGAATTTTCTCACTCACCACAAAATCCAAATAAAAAGTTTAAAAAGAAAAAGGCTGGTTTTTTTGCTCAAAAATTAGAGTTAGGGCTCAAAAAAATTCAGATTAAAAAGATAAAGCACAATCATCAGTATTTTTATCCGGGGGCGAAGATTATTTTGAAAGACACAGAACTAAGGTTCCACCCGAAACCGAAGAATAAGAGTTGGGGAAAAGAAAATCAAGAAATTACAAATTCCAAATGACAAATTACAAATTTTGGAATAAATTTGGTTTTATCGCTTGTGAAAAGCAAATAAATACTTATATTTGCCTCAAATAAGTACTTAAAAATGAGTAAATTGGATAAACAAGCGCGTCATGAGAGCCGGATTCGGGCGGTGAAGACGCTTTTTAATTTTCTCGAAAGAGATCAAAAAGTACCGCTCAAAAAGTGTTTGTCTTATGTGCAAAAAGATGTAGATGAGATGAAAGGAAAAGATGATTTTGCTAAAGAACTATTAGAGAGAACAGAAGAAGATATGCCAAAAATAAAAATTTTGATTCGCTCTTTTGCAAGTGACTTCCTATATGAAAAGATTGCCCCGATCAATCGATCGATTTTGCTTCTGGGGATTGCTGAAATGAAATACTTCGATACTCCACCGATCGTAGTGATCAATGAGTACGTAGATTTGGCCAAAGAGTTTGGAGAAGAAAAATCGGCTCCTTTTGTAAATGCGGTTTTGGATGAATACAGAAAGAGTTTGGGAAAAAATTAAAAAAGGTGGTAGGTGGGAATTTGTGGGGATTAATCAATTTTATTACCTGCTACTTACAACCTTTTAGTCTAGAACTTCTACTTTTTTCACGTATTTTCCCATTATCGCTCTAAATGCTTCTAATTCGTCTTTTGAAAACCCTGCATATTTTGAAAACTCCGGATTAAGAACTCTGTTGTTCCGAAAATTTTGAAGCGTAAATTTGCCGGCTCCGTCGATGAATTGGCCGATTTTTTCCATTTCTGTCTTGTCGTGAAACTCGGTCAGGACCGTCGTCCGAAATTCATAATCGATGCCGGAACTCATGATCAGATCTTTGCTTTTTTTGATTTCTGCGGTGTCTACTCTGGTGTTGGCTAGGATATCATAGTTCTCCGGGCTGGCTTTGATGTCCATGGCAAAGTAATCCACACATTTTTCTTCAATACATTTTTTAATAACTTCTGAATCAGTTCCGTTGGTATCCAATTTTACGAGGAATCCCATTTCCTTAATTTTTTTGAGGAAGGGGATTAAGTCCGGATGAATGCTTGGCTCACCCCCGGAGACAACGACGCCATCGAGGAGACCTTTTCTGGTTTTGAGGAATTTGAAGAATTTTTCTTCGGGAATGAGGCCTTTTTCTTGGTAGTTAATAATCTCTTCTGGAAGGACAAACTGTGGATTGTGACAAAATCCACACCGAAAGTTGCATCCGACCGTAAAAATGATGCAACTGGTGCGTCCTGGATAGTCCAGGAGGGTGAGAGTATTTATGCCACCGATGAGCATGGCCGCTTTGCGGAATTAAAAATTAAAAATGCAAAATTAAAAATTTTGGAGCTTTTTTATTTTTAGACTAAGAACTAAAAACTAACAACTAAAAACTAAGAGTGGCTTTTCAAAAAACCTTCCAATTCATCTACTTCGTTTATTTGGATAAGCTCTTCCCCGTTTTCATTCAGAATGATCATCGTCGGGGCGACAGTAATCCCATAGTCCATACTTTTTTCGGGGAAGTCTGGATGATTTTCATCGAGTATTTCTCCCGGAAAATTAACATTTTTTTCGACGTATTCTTTAAACGCCGGACATTTGGGGCAACGAGTAGTAGTGAAGAGGAGGTAATTCATTTTTTGTAATGAGTATTATATAATATTTTTAATGAATAATGTAGCTAATGAGTAATGATTAATTTAAGAAATAAGTAATTAATTTTCTAATTTTATTACTCATTATTCATTCCTCATTAATCATTATAAAAAGAATCCTACATAAGATAGATAAGCTCCGAGGAGAAGATAAATCACTGCACAAGGAGTGAGAATTTTATCCAATTTGATAGCTTTTGATAGGGCGTATACTTTGTCTGGGAAAATAAGCAAGAAAATTCCTTTTATAATTCCTCCCCATCCAAAGATCGTGATGACCACTGGCCAGTCACAGAGCCATACATTGTGGTGAAGCACGACCGCGAGCCCGATTGCCATGGCTGAAATTCCTCCAATGTAGGTGAGAGCCGGACTTTTTTCGAAGTCTGCGAGCATTTTGAGATAAGATTTTTGGTTGACCAGAAGCCCGAGAGAGACAGCGATGATGATAGGCCCGAGGATCTGGGCGAGAAAAGCAGCAGTTTCCATGTTTTGTGGATTAAGAAGTAATTAATTGCTATAGCTTTCCAGCCTACGCAAACTTTAAGGATAAATACCAGCTTCAGCTGACAAGTAGCAATTAGTCAAATTCTAATGATGTTTGTAAAAAAAAGGGAAATAATTTGTGTTGCAGAGATTGTGGAAATGTTTTTTTTTGTTTTTTTGCTTTTATTGTTTATCGCCGCATTTCTTCTGGGAGTTATTGCGTTTATGAAGTAAAACCTTCGAAATTCTTCGATTTTTATTGGGCTCACCCGACAAGTCGGCCTCGCCCATAAAAATCGCGAAAATCAATTTGTAATTATAAAAGAAAAACCCCTCGCCGAAGCGAGGGGCCGTCCAATGACAGAACGGAAGTTTACAGGGAGGTAGCTGTTGAGGATGAAGGCTTAAGTGGTACTTTCGCCTTCGGCCGGGGCCGCTGGGACCAATTCCTGTACGGCACTGGACAGCTTGGTCGGATCCTTGGCGATCTGGGCGATGGCCGCTGCGACGCCTGCGGAGACGTCCGTGCCCCCCTGGGTTCCCACCACCACGGCCGAGCCGTTTTTGGCGGCGTCGCCGATGGTCTGGAGTTCCAGGGCGTGGACGACGAGCTTGACGGCTTCGTCGACGGAAGTGCCACCCTTGCTCAAGACTTGGGCGGATTCCAGCACGCCGGCGACCATCTGCCTGAGACTGGCTGCCGCGGCTCCACCTTGCTCGATGGCCTTTGCTGCGGCGATGTCCTTTGCGGCTTCTTTGAGAGCAGCCGCAGCGCGCTTTTTGGCATAGGCCTCGCGCATTTCAGCACCCGGATCCGGCTCGAACATGATGACCTTGACGAACTCGTAGCCGTATGCCTTGATTGCCGCGTTGACTTTCTTAATGACATTCTCGGCCAAGCTTTCACGTTGGGCATAGATTGCGTCGTGGTCAACGGTCGCGATCTCCTTACCAACGAAGTCAAGAAGGTCCTCCGAAAGAGTCCTTTGGGGGTTGTCGAGGGCGTAGCAGGCATTCCTGATTCCCTCTTTGGTCGCGATCACCCGGACCTGTCCGGCCACCGGGACGGTGACGTAGGGGCCGTCCTTGGCTTTTGCCATGACGGTATGCCGACTGGAGTGTTTGTTGCGCTTGGTGCGCTTCTCTTCGCCTTCGGCTTCGTCGTAGGCTTCGTCTTCCAGGAGGGCTTCATCCGGCGCCAGGTATTGGATCTGCAGATCGAGTCCCTTGCGCACGAACATGAGCAGGGGGATACGGAGGCCGATGCCTTCCTTCACGATCCAGCCTTTCGATCCCCAAATGAACTCGAGAACCACGGCTCGCCTCTGGGGGACGAAGATGAGGAAGGTCGAGACCAGGTAGCCGACGATGAGGTAGGGGAACATCCAGACGAACTTCATTTCGTCGAAATGATTGACCATGGTGCCCCTGATGGGACGCCCATATTCGCTGAGCTCAGGGCCGGCGGTGAAGATGGTGCCGTCCCCGAAGGTGTACCAGGCGATGGCTCCCAGGGCGATGCCCAGGACTGACTTGATGAACTCACCCATGACGATTGCATCCTTTCATGCTTGTTATTGGGTTGAAGGGGTAATAGTGCCTAACAAATAAACTTCCGTACTGTCAAAGATCTAGAAGGTAGATAAATACAAATCAAAACAGAAAAGATTTATGCTACACAGTTGCCTTTTTATTAAAGACTTGCTAAATATAAATATTTTTGTTGATTTGTCAAGCAAATATTGATATTTTTTATTTTTTTAAAAATAGTAGCTTTTTGATTATTAGCTACTTATTATCAAATCAATTATTTCCTTTTTTTGTCTTTTCGATTGCAACTATGGGTGGTTTTTTCAAGATCTATTCCCATGTATTTTCCGTCTGGGCCATGTATTTCTACCCCATGATCAATAGACGTAAAATCTCTACAACAAAAATCGTCGCATTTGCAGTCAAAATCACTAATTTGATCTTTTTCCATTATCTCAAAATTTCGTAAGCGTTCTTGATAATCTTGGCAGCTTCGGCTCTGAGGATCGGATCTTTTTCTCGGAAGGTCCCGTCTGGATATCCGGAAATCAGCCCAATTTGCTTAGCATGTTCGATGTAGGGAAAATTAGTTGAGTATTTGTTTACATCACTAAAAGAACTTTTTCCAAAAGTTCTTGGCGGTTCGACATCGAACACTTCAAAAATCAATCGGATTACTTCTCCTCGTGTGGCTTTTTTGTCTGGATTTGGCCACCATTTCCACATAGAAAATCCATTTTTTTCAGAGAGCGCAATCAATTGTTTGGCCCAGTGGGACTCTGCAAACCGGTTGGCCGGATCGCTCATAAAATTCTCCCAATCAATATCACCAGCTTCGAAGGCCAATTTTGTAATTTCAGCTTTTGTTACGAAGTTCTCTGGACGGTAGAGTCCGGTTTCGTTTCCAGATTCATCGAGATATCCTTGGGCCCATCCTTTTTCTTTGAGAAAGGCCACGGGGCCGTGAAACCATTCCTGTTGATCTACATCGAGGAAGGGGATTTGATTAAGGCGAAATTTTTCTCGAGCAGACTCGACCCGGGCCATATTGGTCGAGAGTCGGAGCTGTTCGATCTCTTGCTCGAGGACGGTCCTATCAGAAGGCACCTGGGTGAAATTCAGGAAGTTGGTGATTTTGGGAAGCAGCTCACTTTTGGGATCGAAGGCAAAGTTGTAGTTTTTTAGCACGTGAGAGATGGAGTCGAGCTTTTCGGCCGCATACGCATCGATCCGAGGACGAAGCTGGAGGAGTTGATTTTTTTTAAGCTCAAAAAGGTCTTTTGCATAATTGAAGGTTCGCGGAGGTGAGAAGCTTTTTGGGAAACATTCTCCCATGTATGCCGGGAAGATGCCTTTTTCTTCGAGAAAACAGGTATTGGAATACGTCCGACCATCAGTCCCACAGACGGGCTCATAGTCTTCCGGACATTTTTCGGCACCTTTTGTGCTGATCCGGCAAGCGCCCTCATGTTTGATGAGGACTCCTTTTTGAAAAGGAATACAAAGATTGTAGTAGGTCTTTCCGTCTGCGCCACAGACCGGATCTTCTCTCAGGTTACAGTCTGGAGAAGGGGAGGCACTTTTTTGTCCAATGATAATTTTGTTGGCCATAATCGGGAAATCTCCAAAAACCCAGGTGTCTTCGTGCCGGATATCGGATTTTTTGAGCGTAAAATAATCCGGGTGGGGGATAGCAAACTGATGTGTTCCGGCGAGTTCTTCTCCGCTAGAGATGTCCGCGAGGATTTTTAGCTCCATTGTTTTTCCATCGGGAACCCAAAAAGTAAGATTCTTAAACTCCATGATGTCGATTCCGGGGAGTGAAATTTTCCCCAGGATTTTATTACCGTGCATGAGTCGGTATCGGAGGATCTGATCTGGATCGTCGAGACTTTCTCGTTTAAATTTTAGTTTTTTGATCGTAATTCCGTTGGATGGATGATTGGTGGCGGTGAGCCAGATTTTTAGCACTTCGACATTTTCAGTATCTGGTTCGATTCTTTGGGTTGGTTTGATCCCAGGGCTGAGCTGGATTTCCAGCTTTGGCTGGATTGCAGCCTGGGTTTCAAGTGGTAAAAAGACCAAAAATCCGAGAACGAGAAGAAGTTTTTTCATCGTGGGGAAATTTAGATTTTTGGAAGAAAAAATCAACATTGACAAAAAGTATTTTTTTATTATATTAAAGACAGTTTAATGTTGTAAAAATGGAACAAAGATTTTTTAATCGAGAAATACAAACAGAATTTGAGAGGACTTGTGAATATTTGGGAGCTTTGGGAACAGCAATAAGAGCCGGAGAAGTTCCCGAAAATCCAAATGAAGCTGTTTCTCGAGTTGATATGATTTATACTCAGGGGGTTGATAACTTGCTACATTTAAAAGTTACTGAAAAAGGAGAAATTTCAGAAGCCATTGTCCTTGTGTCAGATGCTGCTATGGGAGTATTGGATAATTTTCAGGGTTCACAAGGAAATGCCGCGGCAGAAAAGCTAAAAGCAAGGGTTTTGGGCACTAAAAAGCAACACGAAATAAAAAAAGAAGCCGAAGTAGCAACCCATTAAAATGATTGCTGCAGAATTTGATCACCGGCTTGACGATGCTTTTTTTATCGATACTTCTGAGGCAATTGGATCTTTTGCGGAGGGAGAAACACCTCTCCATGAAACAATGGAAGAAGTAGCTGTTTTTTTTACAAAAGCGGTCGAAATTGTGCTGCAAAAAAGAATTGAAGACACAGAAAAATATGCTTTGTTTTATTCTCTGCTTCAGCTCTATCGAGGGGAATTATATTTTTTGGAAAGAGCTTTTTTGGATTCTCGACTGGGTTCACAGGTGCCTGTTTTTTTACAAGACAAAATTGATGCCATAGATGATGCTATTGGGGTTCTCAATGTCCTAGAAGATGAAGACAATGTATGTGGAGAAGATATCCTACTCGAGGATGCGTTGGTGACCCTGGGGATAAAAAATAATTAATTAAAATGGAAAAAGCACCAAATCTAAAATCTTGCTCAAAAGTCTCTGAGATAACTCGATCTATCCAAGCAAGAACAAAAATCATTGTCGCTTGTGGAATTGTGCTGACAGCGGTTGCTGGGTGTGTTTCAGCCAATAATATCCCAGAAGAAAATAGTTCCATAAAAGCAAAATGGGAAAAACTAGAAAAAACTAATCCTGGTCAATATGCTTATTTCCAAGATGGGATGATGGAATACGTATTTTTAAGGGCACATATGAAGTATACTTCTTGTTCAACCAAAGCCCATAACCGGTGTATTCGAGAAGAAATAGGAGAAGGAGGAGATTTTACGATGAATCCGACTGGTTTTTCTCAATTCATCATGTCTTCTTATTCAATAGACCAAGAAGAATCAAAAAAAATCACACAGATCGAAAATGAAATGCAAGAGTTGGAAGAAGCACTAGATTTTTGTGAGCCGCTTTTAGAAGAAGTTAATTAAACCTTCTTCCGGCAGTGTTCTACCCACTCTCGATTTTTTAGATACCACTCGATCGTGAGCGGCAGGGCTTCTTCAAACGTATGTTTTGGTCTCCAACCAAGCTCACGTTCAATCTTGCTTGCGTCCATGGCGTATCGACGATCGTGGGCTTTTCGGTCTTCGATGAAGGTGGTTTTTGAGGTAGAATCTGGCACATTTTTGAGAATCAGATCCACGATCTCAAGATTAGTCTTCTCATTATGTCCGCCGATATTCCAGACCTCTCCGGGATCAGACTTTTCAAAAGCAAGAAGAATTGCCTCACAGTGGTCGAGGACGTAGAGCCAATCGCGGATATTTTTTCCATCGCCGTAGAGGGGGAGATCCTCGTTGTTCATGGCTTTGAAAAGAAAGAAGGGGATTAACTTCTCTGGGAATTGGTAGGGTCCGTAATTGTTGGAACATCGGGTGATGATGTTCTCCATTCCATAAGTTTCATGCCAACTAAGTACAAGCAGGTCTCCAGAGGCTTTGGCGGCTGCATACGGACAATTGGGATCGATATTGCGGTCTTCAGTAAAAAAATCCGTCGATCCATCACCCAAATCCCCATAAACTTCATCCGTGGAGACTTGATGGTATCTTTTAATCCCATGTTTTCGGCTGGTCTCGAGCAGGACGTGAGTCCCCACGATATTGGCATTGATAAACGGCGAAGAGTCCTCAATGGATCGATCCACATGGGTTTCCGCGGCGAAGTTAATCACGCCATCAAATTTTTCAGCTTCAAACAGTTGGTCGATAAATTTCGCATCGGCGATGTCTCCCTGCACAAACTTGTAATGAGGATGATCTGCGATATCCGTGAGGTTTTCGAGATTTCCGGCGTATGTGAGCTTGTCGAGATTGACGATTGCATAGTCTCGATTATTTAATACGTGCCGAACGAAGTTCGATCCGATAAATCCCGCGCCGCCGGTGATGAGGAGTTTTTTCATATTTTTTATTGGTCCCCCTTGTGAGGGGGATTTAGGGGGTTTTTGGTACTTGCGTTTTAGTATAATTCAACTCTTGTTCTCGCAAACTGATTTGTTCTTCTAGATCATCCCAGATACCTTCAAGAGCAGTCATTACATCTGGATTGCCATAACGGATAACTTTTATACCAAGCTGATTTAAGCATTTTGTTCGTTCTTTGTCATATGTTTCTTGTTCTGCGTGAGTATCTCCATCAATTTCTATGGCTAGTTTTAATTCTGAACAATAAAAATCAAGGATATATTTCCCGATAGGTTTTTGTCTTAAAAACTTATAACCTTTCATCTGTCTGTTTCTCAAAACTTCTGCCCACATAACAATTTCCGGTTTTGTGGGATTATTTCTATTTTCTCTGGCTTTTGTTTTGAGGTCTTTGCGATAGGGAAGAGGTGTTTTCATTATCTTTTATTTTAGATTGGATCTTGCTGAAGACAAGGGAGGTTTTTTTGTGATTATACTCAAAATCCCCCAACCCCCTTCTCAAAGGGGGCTATTTTCTTTTGCATTTCTTCGTTTTTTGTGGTAAAATTCTATGATTTTTTAATTTTTAAAAATTACAAAAAAATGGGAACCCAACTAGGACAATCAGTATCGCAAGGACGTGAAAGCCAAGGGGCTCAAGAAAAAATTTCTAGTAAAATCAAAGAACTTGGTGCTACAGAGGAGATGAGAAAAGCCGTGAAAGAAGTTCTAGAAGTAAAAAGAGAGGCAAGGACTGAGGCTCAAAATCACATGTTTGATGTTCTTCATGGAGTAATTGATGGAATTCGAAAATCGGGTGTTTCAATCAAAGAAACAGAATCTGAAGTTCGAGCTGCGCTCGTAGAAGTAGTCGGAAATGATGCTCCGAAATTAGCAGAGGCCTTGGGAATTAAGTTTGAAAATTTAGTAGAAAATGGGGACGAAGTTTTTGATGAAGAAGATTTGGAACAACCCGCAACAGCCTCTATGCAACCTGCTCTAATTGCACAACCAGAAGGTGTTGAACCAAAAGCCATTGATCCGGAAGTTCTAGATATTTTTGAGGAATATCAAAATTGTCCAAAGGATCCAGTAGGAGCAGAGGATTTTTTGCTTAAAAAATATCAAGAAATTCTGCCTCAACACGAAACAAAAAAACTTGCTCTTTCTCTAAAAGGAGCGAAAAATGCAACAAAAGGGGGATTGGACTCTCTTGCCAAATTGGGTTCTCTTTTTGGGAGTGCAGGAGTAAAAGAGAAGAAAGAACCTCAAATATTTTTAGAGGCTATGGGGAGGAATATCGACCTGGGGAACGAAGCAGAAGTAAAAGCAAGAATTAAAGAAATTTGTAAAAAAATCCCAACAGATCCAGAAGGAATACAGCACTTAGAAGATAAAACTGAAGTTCTTAAAGCTTTTTTCAAAAAAACACCCGATGGAAAATATATCATCGAAGCAAAGGATCCAAAACAAGCAGAAGAACTACAAGAATTGATTGATACTATAACTCCTGATTATTATGAGTCAGACTATGCGGAAGTCTATGTAAAAGAGGTTTGTGCAGGAAAAACAAGAAAAGATTTTTCAGAGTGGTTGAATGAAGATTCAAATATTTCTCCTTTGGAAAAATTGGGAAATATGATTATGGGACTTCTTAGTAAGTTGGGAAAATGGTTAAAATTAAAAGGTTTATTTACTGATTGGGATTTTGTAAAAAACGCAAAAACAGAACCAGAAGAAAATCCGTTTCGTTCAAAAGAATTATTGCATCAAATAGAACGAAATAAAAATCAGGTAGCTTGGGATAAAATTCCTGAAACAAGTCCTCAAAAAGTAAAATTAAAAGAGTGGAAAAAGGTTGTCAAAATTGAATCACCAGAGATTTCTCCAGAAGAATTTACAAAAAGAACTCAAGATCCACAATTTGCACCAATTTTAGATTGGGCAATAGAAGGGGATAGAGGACAAATTTCTCGAGAGACTTTTGATTATTTATGGGAAAAAAGAAGTTCTATAAGAATTGAATTAAATCAACAAACTCAGTCGAAAGAACTACAAATTAATAATAAAAAATTCGAAGGAGGGGATAATTGGGTTGCAACAGAAAGTTCTTGGACAGATAAACTAAAAACTGAAATTGAAACGGCGTTAGAAGAACAATTTGTAGGAGATCAAAAACTTTTGAAAGATAGATTGGCAGATGAAATTACGCCAAGCACTGTGAAAAAAGAAGTCTGGGAAAAACTTTGGAAAGACCAAGAGAATGGAACTTTAAAGCCTGGAATAAAATCTTTACTTGAACTTCCGGATAAATTTTGGGGGCAAGATTCAAAGCTTACTGTTGAACATTTGGAGCTATTGGCTAAAGGAATTAGTAATGATGATTTTGATTATACCGGAGATAGTGATTTTCATGAAAGATCAGTGTTGATGGCGACAGCTGAATACATTGTGGGAGAAGATGGAGAAGAAAAATATGAATGGCGAACCCCTCTTTTTGGCAAGGATTTCCCGGATAGATTTGAAGTTGATGGAACAGGAACAACGACTGATAATACGTATACTTCTGTGAAAGCATTTTTTGCCTGGCTTAGAAAAAAATACTCCCAAGGAGGATCCCTAGAAAAATCCGAATAATTAATTCAAAAATCCTCTATTACTCATTCATCATTACTAATTACTCATTAAAATCATGGACCTCACAACGATCAAAACACCATCCGGAAAAACCATCCAGGACTTCGAAATCCCGGAAGAACTCCTAAAAAACGATCCAGGACTCGTCGATCTGATCATGCTATCAGAATCCATGAACGACGACGAGCGACAATACTGGTTCAACCTCACAAAAGTAATGAACACGGAGCAAATCGAAAAGCTCCGAGACATCCTTACCCGAGAGAGAAACAAACTTGCCGAAATCGAAGCCAAATACGCTAAGAAAAACATAGACCCAATCGCTGCCGCCAGAAAAGCCGAAGAACTCGCTCAACAAAGAGCAGCCGAACAAGCTCAGATCAAAGCTCGAGAAGCCGCCGCTGAAGCCAAAGAAAAAGTGCAAGAAGAAGCGGTATTGGCAGAACTGGAAAATCTCTAGAAGTTGGAACTCGGAATGATTTTTCCCTACAACTTACCACCTCCCACCTACAACCTATTTAAAAGTATGAACCTCCACATCTCCACTTCGTGGCTCTTTTTTTTGCAACTTCTCTAGCACGAGATTGAGGATCTCCTCAGCAATGTCCTCTCGACTTTGCAATTCGCCATCCTGATCAACCGATAACTTAATCCATCGGAAGTCTTTATTACATCTCTTTAAAGCTACTTCTCGGACTTTTTTGAGGTACTGCTCATCCGATTCATGGAGGTCCGTGAGCCTTTTTTTCGCTTCGTGAATCTTTTTCCTGGCTTCGAAGCTCGCATCGAGGAAGATAACCAGGCTCTCCCTCGGAAATCCAAAGAATTTGTACTCGAGCTGCTCGACATACTCCTCCAGTTCAGCTGTCTCCAATTCATCTCTACCTCGGGCAGGGGTGTAAATCAAATTTGAGGTAACGCCTCGATCAAAAACCACAATTTCATTTTCAGATCGCATCTTCTCAATCTCTTCGAGTTGGGAGAGTCGATCAGCGGCGTAAAGTGACGCGATGATCCGAGGATCTGTCTTCTCCAGCTCTCCGAGCTCTCCTCTCAGATAGGCGGCTATCCGAGCTCCGGCTGGCGTGACCTCATATCCTGGGAACCGTTTCCAGCCAACGTTGATCTTTTTTTTCTTCAAATTTTCGAGTAAGATCTCTGTTTGGGTAGATTTACCACAGGCATCGAGGCCTTCGAGGACGATGATGGGAGCTTTCATTTTAAATTAGGGACTGGTATATGGTATGTGGTATTATGGGGAAGAAGCAAGTTTTAAAAACATATTTTTATACTCCCCAAATACTATATACCATATACTAAATACCAATTTAAATTCTAAATTTTATCCAATATCCCCCTCCTCCTCTCGTGCCGCTCTCCTATATCTACCTTTGTGTTGAGAAATGTATCTACAATCTCCATCGGATCATCGATGAACTGCGTTCGTTCTCCCATAGCCAGGATATTAGCCCCATTGTGTTCTCGGCCCAGTCGAGCTAATTCTGTGGAGTTGGCTAGGGCACAGCGAATGCCTCGCACCTTATTTGCTGCAATAGAAATTCCGATTCCAGATCCGCAGATAACAATTCCCAGACTGCCTTCATGGGCCATAACTTCTTTTCCCACTTTTGCTCCAAATTCTGGATAATCACAACTCTCAGGACTATCACAGCCCTCATCAATTACTTCATAATCCTGCATCAGGAGGTGATCCCTCACTTTTTGTTTGAGTTCATAGCCGCCGTGATCAGAACCGAGGAAGATTTTTTTCATATTTTTTGACCAAATTATTTAAATAGTTATTTAAGATTTGTTTCTGATTTAATTTTAAACGAACTGGAAATAAAAGAAAGATTTTTATGTTTTTGGGAGCCACCGGGAAAAGTGCCCTTACGACGAATATTATTCTTTTTAGTACCTCAAAATATCCAGAGGAGTTTTATGTAATTTTAAAGTTGTTCCACCATATGCCTTTTTGTCTCAAGAAAGCATCCAGATCTGTGATAAAAGGAAGAATTTCTTCATCTTTTTTTTTATCAAAAGTTTCCAGGCTTTCCTTAGGCTCAGCGATGAAATAAATTGAACAAATTTTATGAGATATTTTGTGCAAAGACGAGGAATGAATGGTGAATCATATCGGGAATATGATGAGCTATTTACGACGAAGTATTTGCGCAAAATTGCCATAAAATGTTTGATTTATTTTGTCGCTGAGACTTAACTTTATATGAAATTCTAACCCTAAAGAGGGGGCACAAAAAATCCAATGGAAACCTCCAAACGATGACGAATTGCCCGCAGTGACATTCTTTCACTGGCCACAGGAATCGGTTCAATTTCTTCTGCCAATTCCATTATTTCCTTTTTTCGATCACTTTGTCGACGAGTCCCAATTTTCCGTATTTCAGCGCATCTCCTGCTTTGATAAAGTTGTCTCGATCACAGTCTTTGATGATTTGATCCATGTTTTGGCCTGTACATTTTTCAATAATTTTGTAGAGGATATCTTTTGTTTCGAGGATGTGTTCTGCGTGGATAGCGATATCAGAAGCTTGTCCTTCCGCTCCTCCGAGTGGTTGATGGATCATTACTTCTGAATGGGGGAGGATAAATCGTTTTTTTGGGGCTCCACTCATGAGGATCATTGCTCCCATAGAAGCGGCCATCCCAACACAGACAGTGGAGACGTCTGGTTTGATAAAATTCATTGTGTCTATAATGGAGAGTCCAGCACTGACACTTCCTCCTGGAGAGTTAATGTACATCGTGATGTCTTTTTTCGGATCCACTGATTCGAGAAAAAGAAGTTGAGCAACGACTACGTTTGCCACATTGGCATCGATAGCTGTCCCGACAAAGATAATCCGATCCTCGAGCAATCGAGAATAAATATCGTAGGCTCTTTCGCCCTGATCTGTTTTTTGTACGACGGTGGGAATAAGGTAAGACATGTTTTTTGGTTTAATTTTTATTAAGAAAGCTATTAGCTTTTAGCACTTAGCTTTTAGCTTGTTTTGGATTTGCACTAAATAAATTTTTGCTAATCGCTAATAGGCTAATTGCTAATGGCTTGTTCTTTATTTCTTCTTATTGTACCAGAATTTCTTGTAAAAGAAAAACGAAAATAATCCGAGAAGTACGAGAGTAATCCCGATAAAAGTTCTTTTTGTATCAAGACTTCGTCCTTTGTCCGAGGTGTCGACAGCGTGAGCGGAGTCACATGCATCCCCAAACTCATCGTTATCTCGATTTCCTTGGTCTGGGTTTTTTTCTAATTTACAGTTATCAATCACATCTCCGACACCATCTCGATCGGTATCAAATTGATTAAAATTTTTAACCGTCTTGGCGTTGTCACATTTATTTCCCACTCGATCATCATCTTTATCACCTTGTAAACTATTGGAAACAAACGGACAGTTGTCATGTATATTATCGACTCCATCGCCGTCATAGTCTTTATCAGCGACAGAATTAAATTTTTCTTTTGAAAGCGTCACAACAGGAATATTTCCTAATTTTCGGCCGGTTAATTGTTCTTTATAACGGATAGAATCAGTCTTATTTCCTCCATAGAGAAGTCGATATCGTTCTCCCGGGACAGATGAAAAGTACAAACTTACTTGCTGATTAGTATACACTTGCACGTCTACTAATTTTACACTGATTCCCCAGAGAGAAACCTTTACATACCGGACGAGGGGAGTACTGAGATCAACATAACGTCGGTAGTCTTTTTTAGAAAAATAAGTTTTGAGTTTATCTGGTTCTGGTCCAGCTTTTATCTCTACAAACCGGATTTTTGCCATGTCGGTTGGAAGTACTTTTAACCGACTGATTGGCACCAATTCTCCTAGATCGAGCAATATCCAAGAGTCATTTTTTCGATCCACTCGTTCATCGAAATAGAACTCAGTAAAAGGATCATTATCCACTAAATTTTTAGTTGGGTTTCCGCCTTTTTCTGAAGAAGTTTCTACTACTTTTAGTTTTTTCCATTTTTTTACCGGATCAGAAAAAAGCGAAAAGGGGAGTTCTTCATTTTTATCATTTACCAAAGTCAAATTTGAGAAATTTTCACTAACTTTTTGGAGCACTTCTGGCTCGAGAACAATCTCTGTATCCCCGCCAGCATTAGCAGGCAGGATCACACTCCGCTCATACCCGAAGTCTCCTGGGTGTGGAGCACTCGCGAGCGCGATAGGGGCAATCATGGCTCCCAAAACGATACCGGTTAACATTTTAAGCTTCATTTTGCTTTTCAATTAAGTTTTTAATCGCCATTACTTGGACGATAGCAGATCTTTCGGCTTCTCCCAATTTCATTTGTACAAATCGGAGCGTGTCCTGCAGATCTGGGATGAGACGATGTTCGAGCGCGTTGACTCGTCGTCTGGTTTTTTCAATCTCAATAGCGAGATTTTCGGCTGATTTTTCGATCTCAGCTAATTCTATCAAGAGTTCGAACACATGGGCAAATTTTTTCACAGCAATATCGAGTTCTCCTCTGGTTTGCAAAAGTCCATAATGAAGAGGGTTTCCAGAAGTTTTGATGGAAAACTTTGGAATTTTAACCGACATTACGTTTTTTGTCTTTACTTCTAGTTCGAGCTTCTGAGAGGGGACTGAGAGGGTGTTTTTGAGGAAGGCGCGGGGGATTTTTGCCTGCGCTTCGAGGAAGACTTCATTGGCTTCCTTGATTGCTTTTTCGACCTCGAGACGAAGTTCTTTTGCTTTTCGTACGATCAGCAAGAACTCCTGCATGAGTCCGTCTTGCTTGTCTTTGAGAAGTTTGTGTCCACGCTGAGCTACTTTTGTTTGGTTTTTTAGTCCCAGGAGGGTCATACGCGTGGCGGTGACTGCTTTTATGGCCATGTGTTTTTTTAACTAGTAATTAAAACCAGGGAACAGGTACAAGGGAAAAGTTCTAAAAACTAACAACTATAAGCTAAGAACTAATTCATGTGGGCGCAGTTTATGGTGTTTAAATAAAATGTCAAAAGGGGATTTGTGTTTTTTGATAAAAAAGACTTGACAAAAATATTTTTATGAGTATGTATAAATTATCATTTTTATTTCTTAACTATTTTAAAAAAGATGAAAAATGCAGATTTAGCCGCACTCGATAGGCTTTCAGTTGAGGGGATTGAGGAGGATTTAGGAGGAGATCAAGAAGTAGCAGATCTAGTTCAAGAACTTGCGATGCTTCAAGCAGATGAAGTTGATGATGTTTTATATACAGACGCACCAACTGAATTCGTCCAATAATTAAAAATTTCAAAAAACTAAAAAGAGAAGAATTTATGTCTTCTCTTTTTTATTACCCAAAAAACTTAGAACAAGATATATTGTGTTAAGTAATTTGAATATCTATTTGAACTCCCCTGTGTTTATCTTGCTCCAATAAAGGCTTCCTGTGAAATCTTTGATTTAAGCCGTTTTTTAATAAAAAAGGTATATCGATATCAAAATCCTTATTTTTTATGATGATTTTTTTTGCGATAAGGTGATTTTTTCTGATTTCTCTTTTTTTGAGTTTTTAATCTTTAAGACATTTTTTTTCATCTTTTTTAATCATTTTAAAAAATCTAATTTGCTCAGTCCTTCTGATTCAGTATTTCTTCCTAGAAGTATCGCATCAACCGCTCTTTTTGTAGCTTTTCTTTTATTTATCTTTGTGAACCAGAGTAAAAGTGGGGACTTGTGAAACCGAGTTAATGGAAGATGGAGTACTTCTTGGGGTTCGGAGGCACGTACCACTTCCCTCTCCTGCAGGACATACTGAAACATCGTCCTGAGAATATTTTCATATTCTCCTGTCCCATAAACACTTACCAGCTCTCGAAAAAGACGACAAAAAAACCAGGCTTTTGTGTTTTCTCGGAACTGGATACGGCCTTCTCTTTCCTCTTCCACAATTTCGATAACCTCTTCAAAATGCCGAAAAACTTCATTAATGAGCGTTTTATAAGCAGGATGATAAGTATCTTTTCTTTTTAATTTTTGGGGAATAGTTCCAAATTGTCCTGTGTGGTTAATTACGTCTCGAAAATAAAGCATTTCTGAAGTATCAAGGAGTTCGGGTATTTCATCTAAACCTCCATGTAATTCATTTGACATTTTTAGACCTTCTATAGTTCTAAATTTTTCCAAAATATCTTCATCAGTATGTCCTTCTGATTTCATTTTTCCCGCTTTAAAATTTCGAGAACCCCCTCCTTCTGGAAAAAACTCAGTACAGAGGAGTAAGTCCCCCACTCCTGCGATCCCAAAAAACTCAGAAGCTTTTTGTCTATCAGGACAATGAGTTTGAACGACAGAATATCCCGTATTGATTGCAAAAATGAGCATTTCAATTTTTTCATCAGGACTAAGTTGATCCCACACTCTCCCCAGTTCAAAAACAAGAAGGTTTTTTAAAATCCCAGACATTTGTATGACATCCGGTGATTCAGAGGCATAAAATCTTAATTTACGGCTATTGAGGATGCTTTGGAGTTGTTTTGCTCGTCTGTGATTGGTTCCAGCAATGATAGCAGCACTAGGATCTGCCATCTGTTCAGCAATATTTGGTCCTGAAAGGATAAAAACTCTTTTTTTCTGCCCGTCATCCAGATTTCGATACACCTGCCAGGCGTCTTCTCCTTTTGAAGTCAAGATAAGATCCGAACTTTTGTATTTATTGATGAATTCAGGAATGGCCGGCTCCCCTGCTTCATTGGTAGCGTTGCTAGGAATAGCTAAAAAAATTATTTTAGGGGCTTTTTCTACTGGCATATTGATCGCTCCTTCGTCCTGACAAAAAACTTTTCCCACTCTCCTAACGTCTTCTCTCGTCAAAAATCGAAGAGATTTGGTCAGCGCATCGCCAAAGGCCCCACACCCTACTACTTCAATTGCTTCCAAACCCGCTTGTCTTTCTATCATAAAAATATTTTTATCAATTTTTTAATATAAAAATTATAAAAAAAGTCAAAAATCCTCCGAAAGTAATTATCCCAAACTTGTAGTATGCAGTTTACAAAAGGTTTAACCGAAAACTGCATCTGCAAAAAATATCAGGAAGGCAATGTTTATGCACATGCTACACCATTGGGACAACTTCCTCCAAAATACAATTGGCCTGGTTTTTTAAGATCTATTCAAAAATCCATCGGAAAAAACCTAAAATCTTCCACTCATCGTCTTCCCAATCCCAGTCAAGCGCTTGTTTGAAATACCAATCCTCTATCCCAATAAAACGATCCGCATGAGATCGGATTTTCCCAAAAGTTTCAGAAAATCCCTGAAGACGATTTGAGACCAAAAGATTATACTTCGGAGTAGAAAAAATAACGGCTGGAACTAGATCCAAAAGCCGATCATTGAGAGCTACTAGATCACTCTGTGCCCCAGAAAATCTAATCTCATCAATCAAGAAATCCATATCATCACGAGTAAGATTTGAAAAATTCAGTTTTCCAGATTGAGAAGAATGCCAGAGAGAGAGCGCGTCAAAATTTTCAGAAAAATCTTGCCCAAAAAGCACCATATCATACTCTCTCAACTGAAGCGCTTCTCGAAATTCTTTGGGAGGTAAAATATCTAATTTTACTTTTAATTTTAATTCTTCTTCCCAAGTTTTTATTATTTTTTGTGCAAACCGAGAATAAACCGGTGGAGAGGTTGAGGTAATCATTTTTAAATCCAGAGGATCTCCTCCTTTTCCATTGGTTCTATTTCCTATTTCTTCTTCATAAATAAAACCATTTTCTTTCATCAACTTTATTCCCGCCTCAAAGTCTGTTTCATGCCATCCTTCAATCCCTTCAAAGAAAAAAGGAGAATGTACAACAATCCATTCTTTTTCTTTTTCGATTATTTTTTCCTTATCAATAGACATTCCGATTGCCTTTCGAAAATAAAGCTCTTTTACACTCGGACGATCTAGATTAAAAAACAGCCCCACAAAACGAGGCATCACATACTCTCGTACGGCATATTCTCCAAAAAACTCCGATTCAAAATCCCTGGTTTCTCGAAACGGAACTTGTGAAAAAACGGTGGACCAGCTTTTTGAAAATTTTAGGTGCTCAAATGAGGGATAAACATAAAACACAACTGATTCTAGATTTGGTTCTCCCGCATAAAAATAAGGATTTGGTTTTAAAAACACTCGAAAACTTCCATCATCGTTTGGGACAAGTCTCTCAAATCGGAAAGGCCCCGCCCCAATGGGATTTTTATTGAAGGGAAAATCAGGATCAATCACTTCCTCAATCAGCACATTTTGAAAATATTTTCCTGGCAAAATCGGAACGGTCAAAAAAGTCGAAAAGAAAACATTCCTTTCAGGAATATGAAAAGCCAGTGTCCTCTCATCTACCACATCTATCGTAACGTATTCAAAAGTTTCATAGAGCGTTCTGTTTGGGAAATTAGGATTTTGGATTAATTTTTCAAAAGTAAAAATAACATCACTTGTAGTTACTAATTCTCCATCTTGAAATCGGGCAGAATCTTTGAGGGTTAAAAAATAAGTTTTTCCTTCTTCAGAAATCCTAAGATCAGCCAATCCACTCTCAATTTCTCCAGAAATCGGATCATATCGAAGCAAGCCAGCAAAAATAAGTTTTCGTAAATCTCTGTCAAAAAGAGTAGCAGATTCTGAAAAAGGACTCAGATTATTTGTAGTTCCGATAAGAGATTCTGTATAGATGCCCCCTTTGGCAGACACCAGACTAGAGTGGGCAAGAAAAAATTGATGCCAAGCGTACCAAACAGCCCCAAAAATCCCAATCAAAACAATGATTAGGTCCCATTTGATGTAAGACAAAGGTCGAAATTTTTTAACAGAAGGGCGGTATCTCATGCTTGAGAGAATTTTTAATTTTTAAGCACAAATTTTTAAATAAATCTTCCCCCTACATAATTTTAAAGATTAATTACAAATTTCGGCGGACACGTAATTTTTAATATGTAAAACGATTCTAAAACAAGTTTAAAAAATTATAATTTAGAAATTATTTATAAAATTAAAAATTATTTTTTACATAAAAAACATAGCGTATACAGCCCCCCCAGCAAAAAGACACCCTAATGTAACAGTTGCTTGATGAAGAAACTTATCAGCTCCTCGTCGTGTCTGAGCAATTTCATCTCCCGCGTCTCCCCCCATCATAGATCCAAGGCTGGAGTTTTTTTGTTGCAATAGGATAACAATCACAAGTAGGACACAAACGATGCCAAAAGCGATATCAAACATGGATAATTAATTTAAAATTTAAGTGTTTTCCCTCTGAAGAGGGGGTAGTGATGATAATCACGTAGCAAAAAGTAAAATTAAAAGGCAGAAGGACTGTAATAAATAATTTTTATTTGGCAAGTTAGGTTGATAATTTTCTAAAAGTTAAAAAAAATCGTTCAGTCGAGCTTTTTGGACTCGACGGAATCTCTCCTAAAAGGGATCCCTGGTTCAAACAAACTCCAAAAGACTTCGCCAAGATAAAGAAATGAAAAAAATAAATGTAAATTGTAAACCAAGAGTGAGAAAAATATAAACATTTTATTTCCCCATAATTCATAACCTGTACGCCATCCTGTCCTCCGACTCGTCTTCCGAATCCCGACGAGTCGGGAGTAGGATGAAGTTTGGGGTTAAACCCTGAAGTTTACGAAGGGGGAAGTTTGGATGTTCAACTTAAAACTAACATAGGCTTATTCATAATTCTCCTCAAAAAAAACTCCTTGTTTTTTTTCCTTCTCCTCATAAAATCTCCGCGCTCCAATTAATTGTTAATTGAATAAAATGCCTCAGTACAAACGAAACGTTCGTTTTATCCTCTTTCTCATTCTCCCAATCTTGGGATTTTTGCTCGGCTGGACTCTTAGCCAAGAAACCATGCAACACGCTGAGGAACCCATCAGTGTAAAAATTGAAGCCCCAGCTCCACTCGAAGAAATCATTGAATCTGCCAGTGAAAAAGTGGGACGAAAAAAAATAAATCCAGAAAAGGTAGATCTCGCTATTCTCTGGGAAACTTGGGAAGCCCTGGAAGCAAACTTCCTCAATACCGAAAAATTTGATAAAAGACAGCAGGTATACGGGGCAACCAAAGGCATGGTAGCCTCCCTCGGAGATCCTTATACCTCTTTCCTCTCTCCAGAAGACACCGCGGAGTTTGAAGAATCTATCTCTGGGGAGTTTGAAGGAATTGGTGCAGAAATTGCTATCAGAGATGACAACCTGGTCGTCATCTCCCCAATAAAAGGCTCTCCTGCAGAACTCGCCGGACTGAAATCTGGAGATTTTATTTATAAAGTGGATGGAGAACCAACCATCGGGATGTCAATTGAAGAAGCCGTGACCAAAATCCGAGGTCCAAAAGGAGAAAAAGTCACCCTCACAGTTCTGAGAAAAGGGGAAGATGCTCCGCTCGAAATTGTGATCGTCCGGGATCAAATACACATTGAAAATATGACCTTTGAAATGAAAGATGACGTTGCTGTGATTGAATTATCTCAATTTGGTTCTGAAGCCGTAAAAGAATTTAAAGAAATCATCCCTCAAATTCTTCTCGAATCCCCAAAAGGGATCATCCTCGATCTCAGAAACAATGGAGGTGGACTACTAGATGTCTCTCTAGAAATCGCTACAGAATTTTTTGATGAAAAAGTAGTTGTAAAAACAAAAGGTCGAAGATTTGGAGAAACTGGCGATCTCAAAACTGGGAAAGATGGATCTTTTACTGAAGTTCCTCTGATTGTATTGATTAATGGCGGTTCCGCTTCTGCCTCAGAGATTTTTGCTGGAGCCGTCCAGGATCACAAGAGGGGGGTCGTTTTGGGACGTAAAACATTTGGGAAAGGATCGGTCCAAAACATGCTTCCCCTCTCTGACGGCTCTAGTCTCAAGGTCACCATCGCTGAATGGCTCACTCCTGCTGGACGCTCTATCCACAATGAAGGGATTACCCCTGATGAAGTCATAAAAACATCTCGAGAAGATCGAGAAAACGAAATTGATCCAGTAATGGGCCGAGCTATTGAACTCATGGGGACCGAAGAAATGAATGAAATGATCGCTGGAGTCTCAGAAGAAGAGATGCTCGAAGGGGCTCCTGAAGAAACTGAGGAGGAAGAAAAGACTGAGTAACCTTAAAGGTAGTTCTGATCTTTTTCGATTGTAGTTTGAACCATTTCTCCTACCTCTCCGAAAAGTTCAAATCTTTTTCCCGCAAATTGAACTGGAACCTTGCCCGGATCAGAATTAAGTACTTCAAAAACTCTTTTTTTCTCTGCTTCCACTAGCTCTGAATGCCATCCAAATGATCTAAAATGCTAACTCCAGTAAATAATTTTGATCCTATTCCTGCGAAAAATATTCCTACTACAACTGCTGCCATGCCAATCCCAAATTTAGCTGAAGGAGGTGTTTCCGTAATTGAATCTCTTAGAGTTTCCGATCCAATATTTCGATTCATTATTTTTAGGTAAAAAAATACTGCTTTTATATATCCCAAAAAACACAATTTTCGAAAATAACACAAAAAAATATTTAACATATTTTGTAAATGATAAATACTTGTAAAATCGCTTAAAATAAGGTATAATTCTTAGATTTTTTAATAAACATAAAAAATGCTTTGGGAATTAGCCTTCGCTGCCGAAGAAGCCGCTGAAGAAAGTAGTGGTCGGTTTGGTGATGTTTTTTGGATGTTCACCCTCTGGGTAATTGCCGCAATCATCATTATTATATCCTTCTTCATTGCTGGATTTATCACAAAAATAATAGTGAACAGGATCTCCGCTCGAGCGAAATATGAAATGAATGAAGCCGTTTTGATTTTGATCGAACGGGTGGTTTATTTTGGTATTGTACTCCTGGGAGCCGTCATTGCTTTCTCGATCGTAGATGTGAATTTTGCACTCATTATCGGGCCGATCGGTCTTGGTATTGGGTTCGCGTTCAAAGATTTGGTAGCCAATTTTATCGCAGGAGTGGTGATTTTGACCCAGAAGAAATTTCAAATCGGAGATCTTGTCCAAATTTCTGATGATGGACGAATAGGCCACATCACTGAAATTGACGTCCGAACCACACAAGTAAAATCCCTCGATGGAACAAATCTCGTTGTCCCAAATGCTCACCTTTTGACCAATGTAGTTCAAAATTTCACTTCAAATTCTTTTCGACGTATTGCTTTTCAAGTGGGGGTACACTACTCCACCCCACTTCCAGAAGCGGTGAAACTCACTCACAAATCTGTCACTTCTCACGAAGATGTAGTTACAGATCCAGAAACACAAGTTCTTGCCATAGAATTCGGAGATTCAGCAATTATTCTCGAAGTTCGGTTCTGGATAGAATCGACCAAAGCCTGGCCAATGATCCAATCAGAGGTTATTCAAAAACTAAAACAAGACTTTGATGCCGCTGGTATCACTATCCCATTCCCAATCAGAACTATCGCTCTGGATGAATACGATCAACAACTCTCTGATGCCCTGCATACTAAAAATGAAAGCAGCAAAAAACCCGTTCACCAGCCTGGATTTCTCGAAAAAGTTACAGAAAAACCGAAGAAGGAAACAAAAGTAGTCTAAAAAATTCAGAATTTAGAATGCAGAAGTCAGAATGAAATTAAAAATTCATCATTCATAATTCTGCATTCATCATTCTCCTACTCCTGGCTGTCTTCTCGAAAAAGACTTCGGAACTTGAAGTACTCGGTCAATCGCAGACCGGTAAATCGTCCGAGCCAGATATTTCCGATAATTGGCAAAAGAAGTAACTCTGGGAGTGCAATAATTGAATCTTTGAGATAAGGCCAATTAAAAAGGAAAAAACCAAGCAAAGAAACCAAAACCGTCTCCCCTGCGACCAAAATAGCATTTTTCATTCCTTCTTCTGATTGAGCCGAGAGGAATTTTTCAGAAACGGTCGCCATCACGAGCATTGGAAAAATAGTAAGTGACAAATTGAGCGAAGTTTCAAAATAAACCGCCAGCCCCAAAACCAAAAAGAAAGAAAGCGCCAAGGTGCTCAACAGCAAACTCAAACGCGGAATATAAAGCAGCTCCACTTTTTCAAAAATAACGCGAATCAGGTAACTCACTACCAAAGTTACAAAAAAGACCACAAGCCCAAACTGTACCCCCAAAACAAAAAAACTGAGAGACAAAACCAGCGGTGCATAAACCCCAAAAGTAGAAACTCCAATCACCTGTCGGACAAAAGCGGTTAAAAAGGTCAAAAATGGCACCACGAGAAGTAAATAAAGAACATTTTGAGAAATCCCATGGGAAACAAAATAGGTAATGAGCTTAGAAAAAGGTAAAAAAGGAGAAGTTCTACTTCGTTCATCCAAAATCCGATATTCAATGGCTCTTTGGCTCAAATTTTCTGTTACTTCAGAAAGTTTTGGATTTCTAAAGATAGGATTGAGTGCTTCTACTCTAGTAAGCAAAATAAACTGAGGCCGAAGAATTTGAAAAATTGGCTGAGCCAATTTGGCTACCTGATCCAATGATCCTCCTTCGAGTACCTGTACCCAGAGTTTTCCTGAGATATCAAAAGTATTCTCTTCTGACAAGTTATTCCAGACATTAGCAAAACTCTGTAATCCGATCACAGATTTTGTATGAAAAATAAGCAATGCGGAGTCTTTTACAAACTCTATGTTTTCTTGGATTTTCCTCACAAATTCTTCTTCGGCAGAGAATCCACTTTCATTTTTATCAAAAGAAATTTCTTTGATCCAGATTCCTTTTTGAGCTCCCTGCAATATCACATCAGAAATCCCTTCAAAATCATCTGAGACCAAAATAGCTTTTTTGTCATAAACAAAAACATCTTTTTCAAGAGTTACTTTTTTACGTCCTTGTTTTATGGATAACTCCACCGTATATTTCCCTGTTTTTTCGTATTGGTGAGATGCCTTACGACCATATTTGATAGAAGTCCCATCCCCAAAATCCCACCAATAAACCGGACTCCCAAACTCAGATCGAGAAACCAACCTGGATTCTGAAGCATCAAAACTAGTAACAGTCCCAATCTTTACAAATTCCTCCACCACCATCGCCGGAATCAATCGATCCTCCTCCAACTTCTTTTGTTCTTCTTTTTCATTCGTTTTTAATTCTTCGATTTCTTCTGGAACTTCCGTTGTTTTTTCATTCTCATTTTCTGATAAAAAAGCCACCTCAGCCACCGTATCAGATTTTACTTTTTCCAGAAAAATCCCTTCTTCCTGAGCACAAACAGGAGCTAAAAAAACTACCGAAAACAAAAAAATCAAAGTTTTTTTCATCACTGTGCAGTCTGCCAAAAACAGACCAAAAGAACAAGTAAATAATGTCTAAAACAACAAATGCTAAATTGCGAGATAACCGTAATCATTAAGAGAAAAAATAATTTTTGGCATGGTTGGTGGCCGCCCCGTACTTTTGTACGGGGCGGCCCTTATTGGAGTCGTTGGGGTACTTTTCCCCCCGTTTTTCCCCTTGCTAACCCGGGCTAACGGGCGGCGACGTCAGTGTTGCCCGCTGTTCTTGCTCGGGCGTGGCGGATGTAGTCGGGTTCACCTGCTTCCCGCATACGGTCGACGATAGCGGTCGCGGCCCGGGCCGCAAACTCACACTTCCGAAGGTCTTCGTCGGAAGCTCCGGGGTAAACGACTTCCACCACGTGAGCGGGGCCTTCGTCGGGCGGCGTGAAAACCACGCCGCATCCGGACGGAAGCGAGAACTTCACCGGCCCCTTGGAGTCCTCGATGACGGGGACGCTGGGTGCTTTCGCCACGATGGGCGGAGGTTGCTCTTGTACGGCGGCCGATTTGGCCCCGTACGGATCGCCATGAACGACGAATACGCCGATCATATAGGCGACAAACAGAATAAATCCAGGCATTTTGTTTTCTTACCCTCCTTTTTCCAGTGGTTTGCTGACTTTTCTAACTCTGAAAGATTCAGAACCAAAAAAGTCAGCAAATATTACCGCAAAAAAAAGTAGCATAACAAAGAGGAAAACTGCGTTCATTCGACTCCAAAATGGCAAAGAAAACCTTCAGTTTATCGAGATTTCCTCTAGCGTGAACACAGATGGCTCTTTGTTATTAAGTACCGATTATGTCAAAGAACATAAATATGCGGAATTTTATTATCAAAAAATTACAAATATGTCAAATTATTTTTAAGTAAAATAAAAAATGTAAAACTATATTTTAAGAAAGTCTTAATTTTTTACTTAACTGAATTCCAAAACTTCAATTCCTGGGAGTTTCTTCCCTTCGAGGAATTTGAGCATCGCCCCTCCTCCAGTCGAAACATGAGAAAAAGCCGTTTTTTCTACTCCAAATTTCTTGAGTGCTTCCAATGTGTCACCTCCTCCGAGGATTGTTTTGGCTGATTTTTGAGCGGCAATGACCTTGAGAACCCCGCTAGTTCCCTTTTCATAGTTTTTGTATTCAAAAACACCCATCGGCCCGTTCCAAATAATCGTCTGAGAATGTGTCAAAATCTCTGAATAACTCGACAAAGTCCGTGGCCCAATATCAAAAATCTGCATGTTTCCCATAATGTCTTCTGGTGGAAGTGTTACACACTCCAACGCTTCTCTTTCTTCAGCACAAACCACATCTATCGGTAAGTGGAGTCCTGTACCATTTTTCTCTGCGATTCCAAGTACTTCCTGGGCCGTTGAAATTTCTTCTTCTTCATAAAAACTTGCCCCCACATCAAACCCTTCAGCCGCCAAAAAAGTGGTCCCAAGCGCTCCTCCCACCATTATATTTTCAGCAATACACGCGAAGTGTTTGAGTACCGCCACTTTGGTTGAAATTTTTGCACCTCCGATGATAACCGAGAGTTCGGGAACTCTTTTTGCTTCCATGAAGGGCGTCAAAGCTTCGATTTCTTTTTCGAGCAAAAACCCAGGATAAGAAGGAAGAAAATGGGCCATCCCAACCACCGAAGCATGCGTCCGATGGGAGACTGCAAAGCCTTCATTAACAAAAACCTCTGCTCCACAACCAAGCAGATTGAGTATATAAGCTGGATCATTTGTTTGTTCCTCTGGATAAAACC